>NZ_JBSFTP010000021.1:0-85422 GCF_053591315.1 Streptomyces sp. NPDC003042 | reverse complement strand
GACGACAACCTGGGGGTCCCCCCGGCCGGAGGCTGGGGGATGAGCGTGCGTGCCAGGCCCCACCGGCCAGGAGGGACTTTGACGACACGACCTAGTGCGGTGGCCGCCTGCGCGTCAGTCGAACACCGATGCGCAGGTGGTCCGTTCGGCGTTCGCCGGGTCGAGTGCGTTGAGGGCCTCGTGCCAGGCGAGCCGGTCGGTCAGTCCGATGGCCACGTGCTCGGAGAAGTCCAGGACGCACAGGTCCTGGAGTACGACGTTGCGTACGTCCGGCCCGTCGAGGAACTGGCTCCGGTACGGCGTGACCACCTGGTCGTACTTGGTCGAGATCACCGTGTACTTCACCCCGGGGACGGTGTCCCCGCCCTCGTTCAGCCGGGTGATGAAGGGGGATCCGGCGATCTGGTCGGCTAGCCCCGGTGTCGCGGTGCTGATCAGGTCTTCGGCGCCGGGGAAGTACGGGAGCAGCCGGGTCAGTCCGAGCAGGTCGGTGCCGTGGTTGTCGGGGGCGAGCCCGACCAGCGCGTTGACCTTGTCGGCGCCGCCGAGGAACTTCAGGTAGTGGCGCGGCATCATGCCGCCCTGGGAGTGCCCGACGATGTCGGTCTCCGCGGCGCCGGTGGAGGCCAGCACCTTGTCGACGAAGGCGTCGAGCTGGCCGGCGGACTTGTCGATCGGCCCGAGCCCGTGGAAGAAGGGCACGCCGGGCAGTTGGCCGTAGTCGAGGGAGTAGACGCAGTACCCGCGGTGGACCAGGTACGGCGCGAAGCCCAGCCAGTTGTCGACGGAGTTGCCGAAGGTGCCGTGGACGAGGACGACGGGGCGCGGGTGCGCGGCGGACGGTTTGCAGGACCAGTTGTTCCAGCCGCTGCTGGAGGCCGACGTGGCCTGTGCGGTGCCGGTCGGGGCGACGAGGGCCGCGGCGGCGAGGGTGAGGACGGCCAGCGGGCGGAGCAGGCGTCTCCAGGGCAGCATCGTGTGATCTCCTCGCGGGTCAAGGGGAAGGGGATGGGGATAGGTCCCGTGATCCGGATCACATGGGGGGCTGCTGTCGCCAAATTACGGGCGAGTAGCAGGAGTGGGAAGTTACGCGCGGGTAAAAAATCCCGCGTCGACCCTGGCTCCAGCCCGGCTCCGGAACAATGGACGCCCCTTGACCCCCACGTGAGGTGATGCAGCCATGCGCAGCGCTCCCGGCGCCGGCACCGCCCTGGCCACCCCGTCGGCCCTGGCGGCCGACCCGCTGGTCGCCGCCGTCACCGAGGCCGCCGTGGACGTCCTGCGGCCGGAGGCGGAGCGGACCGCCGAGGCCGGGGTGCCCCGTACGCACCTGGAGGCACTCGCCGCCTGCGGCGCGTACGGGCTGATCGGATACGAACCGCGGGCCGCGAGCGGACTGACGGGGCGTCAGGTGGTCCGTGAGGTGCACGAGGTGCTGGCGGCCGTGGACCCCTCGACCTGGTTCGTCTGGACCCAGCACGTCCCCGCGGTGAAAGGGCTGTCGAAGGCTTCCGGCGCGGCCGGCGGCGCGCTGCGCGACGCCTGGCTGCCGGCCCTCGCGCGCGGCGAGCGGCGCGCCACCGCCGGCTTCGCCTTCCTGCGCCATCCCCGCCCGCCCGTCACGGCGCGGCGGGTCCCGGGCGGGTGGCGGCTCACCGGGCGCATGCCGTGGGTGACCGGCTGGGGCCTGGCCGACGCGGTGTACGTCGGCGCCGTGACCCCGGCCGACGAGGCCCTCTTCGTCCTGGTCGACTGCGCCCCGGGCGGCGGCCTGTCCGCCGCCGAAGCGGACCCGCTGTGGGCGATGGGCGGTACGCACACGGCCGCCGTCGAGCTGCGCGACGTCCACGTGCCGGACTCCCGGGTGGTCGGCCTGGAACCGCGGGCCGACTGGATCCGGGCCTACGACCTGGAGAACGCCGACGCCCAGCCCGCCGTCTTCGGCCAACTGCGCGCCACCGCCGACTACCTGCTCCAGTCGCCCCCGTACGAGGAACTCGGCCTGCGCGTCGCGCGGAAGACCGCCCGGCTGCGCGCCGAGGCCTACGCCCTGCGCGACGAACTCGCCCCGGGCGAGGGGACCGAGGCGCGCGTGACCCTTCGGGCCGCCGCCCTGGACCTGGCCGTACGGGCGGCCGCTGCCTGCGTGGCCGTGGCGGGCGGCCGGGCGGTCCAGTACGGGCACACCGCGGGCCGGCTCTCCCGCGAGGCCCAGTTCCACCTGATCCAGGCCCAGACCGGCCCGCTGCGCGCGGAGACGGCCCGGCTGATGCTGGACGACCTCTGAGGAACCGCTACCCGGTGAGTCAGGCGGAAAGCGCCCCGGAGGGGAGCCGGGCCCCACATCCGAACGTCGCCGCCGGCCGGACCGTACCCGCGCCGAAGCGGGCGTTGGCGCGGTCGATGGCGGCCTCCACCGTCAGGCGGGACTCGCGGACCGGGTCCAGCGAGATCTGGCGGGCCACTCCCTCGGCGCCGGTGAGGTCCTCGGCGCGGAGCACCAGGCCGGTCAGCCGGGCCCGTTGCAGGCCTGCCGCGTCCATCAGCCGGTACGCGAGCGTGCGCAGGTCCTCGTCGTGCGCGGAGGGTTCGGTCAGCCGCCGGGACTTCTCCCACCGGGCGCCGTCGGCGAACCGCAGGGTCAGGGACAGGGACCGGGCGGCCTGGCCGCGTTCGCGCAGGGTCGCGCCGAGGCGGACCACCAGGCCGAGCAGCGCGGCCCGGGCGTGGGGCCCGTCCAATTCCTGGCGGGTGAAGCTGCTGCGGACGGCGGCCGAGGAGGGCAGGTCGCGCGGGGTCACCGGCCGGGGGTCGATCCCGCGGGCGCGCTCCGCGACCAGCCGGCCGGCCCGTTTGCCGAGGATCCGCTCGACGACGCCCGGCGGGACCTGGGTGATCGCCCCGACGGTGTGCAGCCCGTACCGGCGCAGCGCCTCGGCCTGCCGGGTGCCGAGCCCGTACAGCGCCTCCACCGGCAGGGGTCCGAGGAAGCCGGCCACGGCCGCCGCGTCGTCGGAGATGGCCAGAATGCCACCGGGTCCCTGGACCTGCGCGGAGGCCATCGCCGCCACCGCCCAGCTGCCGGCGACGCCGATGCGGACGTCGGTGCCCAGCCGGGCGACCGTACGCAGCCGCACCACCTCGGCGATGCGCGCGGCGTCGGCGCCGAAATACCGCTGGGCGCCCCGGACCTGGACCAGGGCGGCCCGCGGCGGCAGCGCCTGCACCACCGGGGAGAACTCGCGCAGCAGCTCCAGCACCTCGCGGTAGCCCTCGGCGGGCAGGGCGGGGGCGCAGCGGACGTGCAGGACACCGGTGTTGCCGTTCATCCCGCGCTCCCCGGGCTGGAGTGCCACAGCTTGCGTCCGGTCGCGGCGCGCTCCCCGGGCGGCTGGAGGTCGGCCCACGGGTTCATCTCGTAGCCCGTCGGCAGGTGGATGCGGCGGCCGTTGTCGGCGGATCCGGAGGGGACCTGCGGCTCGGCCAGCCGGGCCGTGACCGCTTCCAGGCCGCTGCGCTCGCGCAGTTCGGCCAGCTCGGCGAGGTCCCAGGCCGCCGCCCCGACCACGCTCAGGCTCTGCGGGCCGCGGCGCTGTACGACGCCTCGTACCAGCAGCAGGAAGGAGTGGAAGACGGTGTGCGCGCAGGCTTCCTGGCTGTCGTCGAAGAAGGCGAGGTCGACCAGGCCGGTGCCGTCGTCCAGGGTCGTGAAGACGACCCGCTTCCCGGACCGGATCGGCGGGGTCTGGGTGGCCGCCTTGGCCCCCGCGACCAGCACCGTCCGTCCGTGGCCGGTGGCGCGCAGCCTTCGCGCCGGGATCACGCCCAGCTCGGCCAGGAAGGCGTGGTGGTCCTCCATCAGGTGTCGGGAGGTGTCCATGCCGAGGACGCCCAGCTCGGCGCTGAGTCGTTCGGCGTCGGTCAGGTCGGGCAGCCCGACGGGGGCGGTGGACCGGCCGCCGCCCAGGGGCAGTTGGGCCCCGTCACGGGTTCCCGCGGCCCGCTGGGCGCCGTGCAGTTCCGTCAGGTGCAGCAGCAGGTCGCGGCGGTTCGCGCCGAAGGCGTCCAGTGCTCCGACCTGTGCCAGGCGCTGGGAGACCGGCAGGCCGGGGTGGGCCCGCTCCCAGAAGTCGCGCAGCGAGGCGTACGGCTGTCCGGCCTCGATGCGCCGCGCCTCGGCCTCGCTGATGCCGTGGACGTCGGACAGGGCGAGCCGCAGCCCCCACTCCCTCCCCCCTCGACCGGACACCAGTTCGATGTGGTGGGCGGTCGCCGACCGGTTCACGTCCAGCGGGAGCACCGGGACGCCCCGGCGCCGCGCGTCCGCGAGCAGCAGCCGCTTCGGGTACATCCCGGGGTCGTGGGTGAGCAGCCCGGCGTAGAAGGCCGCCGGGTGATGGGCCTTGAGCCATGCCGACTGGTAGGTGGGCACGGCGAAGGCCACCGCGTGCGCCTTGCAGAAGCCGTAGCTGCCGAAGGCCTCCACGATCTCCCAGGTCCGGCCGATCACCTCCGGCGAGTAGCCGCGCTCGCCCGCCGTCGCCGCGAACCAGACCTTGATCCGCCCCTGCGACTCGGGGTCGGACAGCCCGCGCCGCACCCGGTCCGCCTCGTCCCGTCCGCAGCCGGTCATGACGTGCACGATCTCGATGATCTGCTCGTGGAAGACCACCACCCCGTACGTCTCGCTCAGCGCCTCGGCCAGGTCGCGGTGCGGGAAGCGGACCGGGGCCCGGCCGTGCCGGGCCTCGATGAACGGCCGCACCATGTCGGCGGCCACCGGCCCCGGCCGGAACAGCGAGATGTCGACCACGAGGTCGTGGAAGGTAGACGGCTGGAGCCGGCCCACCAGGTCGCGCTGGCCCGGGGACTCGATCTGGAAGCAGCCCAGCGTCTCGGCCGAGCGGATCAGTTCGTACGTCGGCTCGTCGTCCGGCGGCACCTGCGCCGGGTCGTCCAGGTCGAGTTCCCGCCCGGTCGTGCGCCGCAGTTCCGCGACCGCGTGCGCCATCGCGGACTGCATCCGTACGCCCAGCACGTCGAGTTTGAGCAGCCCGAGGTCCTCCACGTCGTCCTTGTCGAACTGGGACATGGGGAAGCCCTCCCCGCTGGTGGGGACCACCGGGGTACGGGCGAGCAGCGAGGCGTCGGAGAGCAGCACCCCGCACGGGTGCATGGCGATCCCGCGCGGCAGCCCGTCCAGCGCCTCGACGAGTTCCCAGAGCCGCCCGTGCCCCTCCCCGGTCTCCTCGCGGACCTCCCGCAGTTCGGGCAGCTCCTCCAGCGCCGCGCGCGCGTCGCGGGCCCGGATGTGCGGGAAGGCCTTGGCGAGCCGGTCGACGGCGGCCGGCTCCATGGACAGGGCGGCGCCGACGTCGCGGATGGCGTGGCGGACCCGGTAGGTCTCGGGCATGGAGACGGTGGCGACGCGCTCGGCGCCGAAGCGGGCGATGATCCGGCGGTAGACCTCCAGCCGGCGGGCGGACTCCACGTCGATGTCGATGTCGGGCAGCACGCGGCGGCGCTTGGACAGGAAGCGTTCCATCAGCAGGCCGTTGGCGACGGGGTCGGCGTGCGCGATGCCGAGGAGGTGGTTGACCAGGGAGCCGGCGCCGGAGCCGCGCGCGGCCACCCGGATGCCCATCTCCTTGATGTCGTCCACCACCTGAGCCACGGTCAGGAAGTACGAGGCGTAGCCGTGGCAGGCGATGATGTCGAGCTCGTGGTGCATCCGCTCCCAGTACGCGCGGTCGTCGGCGTAGCCGCGCAGCACCATGCCCGCCGCGGCGCGGGAGGCGAGCACCCGCTGGGCGGTGCGGTGGGCGGCGCCGACGAGGCGGGCCTCGGGGAAGTGGACGGAGCCGATGCCGAGATCGTCCTCGGGGTCCACGACGCAGGCCTCGGCGGTGTCCCGGGTCCGCGCGAGCAGCCGGCGCGCGTCGGCGGGGCGCAGGCCGGCCGCCTGGGCGATCCGGTCGGCGGCCTCGGCCATGGCGGCGGCGGGCTTGAGCCAGCGCTCACCGCTGTCGAGGGGCCCCCGGGGGTTGACGGGGACGAGCAGGCGGGCCGCGTCGAGGACGTCGGCGACCGGGCCCTGGCCGGGGTCGGCGTACCGGACGGCGTTGGTCAGTACGGCCGGGACGCCCTGTTCGGCGGCGAAGCCGACAGTACGGGCGGCCAGCCGCAGCGAGCCGGGGCCGGTCCCGGTGCGGCCGTGGTGGACGGCCTCCAGGCGCAGGGCGTCGCCGTAGATCTCCCGCCAGGGCGCGAGCAGCCGGGCCGCCCGGTCGGGACGGCCCGCGGCGAGCGCCCGGCCCACCTCGGAGCCGGGGCCGAGCAGCACGAACACGCCGTCGCCGCGCAGGGCGTCCCAGGGCAGCAGCGGCTGCGCGCCGCCGCCCGCGCCCGCGTGGGCGGCGGTGACCATCCGGCACAGCTCGGCCCATCCGGCGGCCCCGTCCCGGGCCAGGAAGACGGCCCGCGCGGCGGACTCGTCCACGAACGCCCCGCCCTTGACGGGGTTGCGCCGCCGGTACGAGGCCTCCTCGGCCCCGGCCGCGCGGCCGTCCGTACGCGGATCAGCGCCGCCGGGACCGCCCGAACGGGCGGCGGGCGCCGCAGGGGGCGAGGGGGCGGGCGGCACGGCGAGGTTCACCCCGAACAGCGGCCGGATCCCGGCCCCGGCGGCGGCCCTCGCGAACCGCACCGCGCCGGCGAGGGTGT
This sequence comes from Streptomyces sp. NPDC003042, assembly GCF_053591315.1. NCBI lineage: Bacteria > Bacillati > Actinomycetota > Actinomycetes > Kitasatosporales > Streptomycetaceae > Streptomyces > Streptomyces sp. NPDC003042. The sequence continues at coordinate 78,699 of NZ_JBSFTP010000021.1, read as the reverse complement.
CTCGGTCGGTCAGGGCGAGGGCGTCCATGCCCCGGTCGGCGGCGCACTCCGCCAGCCGCTCCGGGTGTGAACCTCCGTAGCGCATGGAGAACCCGGAGACGGTGTGCAGATGCGTAAAACCAGGCACCCGTGGCCCTCCTGCCTCGCTCGATACACCCACACGCTCTTCGCCCCTCCCCTCTCTCCACCATAGAGCAATTCGAATACACGTGCGAAACGCTTGTTCGAGCACTCTCCGGTCATCCGTTCGGCCCACCCCTGCTGCGTCCCGACCCCGGTGCGCCGAGCGTGGGAGCCATGACCCAGCCCAGTGCAGAGCGCGACGCAGGTCCGTCCGACGGCTTCCTCGCCGAGGTCAAGGACGCCGTCACCACCCGGGCAGCCCTGCTGGTCCTGGGCGTACTGGTCCTCCAGCTGGCCTTCATCACCTCCTACATCGGGGCCTTCCACCAGCCGAAACCGAGCGAGATCCCGATCGCCGTGGCCGCCCCCCTCGCACCGGTCGCCGAGCAGTCCGCGCGGCGGCTCGGCGCCCTGCCCGGCACACCGCTCGACCCCCGCGTGGTCAAGGACGAGGCCGAGGCCGTCCAGCAGATCGAGAACCGCGAGGTGGACGGCGCGCTGATCATCGACCCGGCCGGCACGACCGACAGGCTGCTCGTCGCGGGCGGCGCCGGGGCCGCGCTCTCCCAGGCCGTCGAAGAGGTCGTCGGCCTGGCCGAGAGGAGCCAGGGGCGCACCGTCCAGGTCACCGACGTGGCCCCGGCCGCCGCGGGCGACGGGCGCGGCCTGAGCTCCTTCTACCTGGTCGTCGGCTGGTGCGTGGGCGGCTACCTGTGCGCCGCGATCCTCGCGATCAGCGCCGGCGCCCGACCCGCCAACTCCGCCCGCGCCGTCATCCGGCTCGGCGCGCTGCTCGTGTACGCGCTCGCCGCCGGACTGCTCGGCGCGGTCATCGCCGGCCCGGTCCTGGACGCGCTGCCCGGCTCCCTCATGGGCCTGTGGGGGCTCGGCACCCTGGTCGTCTTCGCGGTCGGCGCGATCACCCTGGCCTTCCAGGGGCTGGCGGGCGTGGTCGGCATCGGCCTGGCGATCCTGCTGGTGGTGGTGTTCGGCAACCCGAGCGCGGGCGGCGCCTACCCGTACCCGCTGCTGCCGCCGTTCTGGCAGGCCATCGGGCCGTTCCTGCCGCCGGGCGCGGGTACGTACGCCGCGCGCTCCATCTCGTACTTCAAGGGCAACGACGTGGGCGGGGCGATGCTGGTGCTCGCCGCCTGGGCGGTCCTGGGCTCGGCGGTCACCCTGGCCTGCGCGGTCTCCCGCAAGGGCCGGCCGGGCCCCGCGGTGGGCAGCGGCCTGCCCGACGACGCACCGTCGGTACCCCGCTTCGCGGCGGAGCCGCCGGGGCCCGGAGAGGCGTCGGGGCCCGGCGAGGCGTCGGCCACGCGCTGAACGGCGGCCCCGAATTCCGCAACCGCCAGGGCGGCGGCAAGGTGGTTGCGAAACCGGGCCGGCCGGGTCCGGGACGCGCAGGATGCGGGCGACGAGATCGGCGCGGCGTCGTAGCACCGCAAGCGCATCTCCTCGCCCCTGGGTGCCGGTACTCGACCACCCGCATCCCCGGCCGCCGGCTCGGACTGCGGACCGCCCGGCCGCCCACCGGCAGTGCCACCGCCCGGCGGCCCGGCCGCTTGAACACCGCGCCGTCCGCCTCGGCCGTCAGCTTCCCGTACACGAAGCCCACCGGCCGAGCCCCTGCTTCCGGGCCACCCGGCGGGGAACGGCCACGCTCTCCCCGGCCTGCGCTCCACCCGCGCGCCGTACGGCCCGGCGGGCGATGACCGTCCGCGCCCCGCTCCCCCGCGCACCACGTCGTCAGACCGATCACCGCGAAGGCCGGCGGTACGGCGGTTGACTCACCCCATGACCCGGTGGACGATCTCGCCCGCCACCACCACCGTCTCGGCGACCGTGCCCGGGATCTCGTCCGCCGGGACGGCGAGGATGTCCCGGGACAGGACCACGAAGTCCGCGGCCTTGCCGACCGTCAGGGAACCCCGCTCCCCCTCCAGGAAGTTGGCGTGGGCCGAGCCCATCGTGTAGCCGTACACCGCCGTCTCCACGTCCACCGTCTCGCGCGGCTGCCACGGCTCGCCTCCCTCCAGCGGCCTACGGGTCACCGCCGTGTAGATCCCGATCATCGGGTCCATCTCGGCCACGTTCCAGTCGCTGGAGAAGGCCAGGACGGCCCCCGCCTCGTGCAGGCTCCGCATCGGCCAGGCTTTGTGCCACCGCTCCTCGCCCACGTTCTCGGCCCAGTCCTGGCCGGGACCGGCGATCTCGGGCGCGCAGTGCCTCGGCTGCATGCAGGCCACCACGCCCAGCTCCGCGAAACGCGGCACGTCCGCCGGGTCCAGGCACTCCACGTGCACCACCTGGTGGCGGGCGTCGCGCGGGCCGTTCACCGCCCGTGCGTGCTCCACGGCGTCCAGGACGGTACGGATCCCCCGGTCACCCGTGGCGTGCACGAAGCACTGGAAGCCCCGCGCGTCCAGCCTCGCCAGCAGCTCGGCGAACTCCTCGGCCGGATAGAAGGTCCCGCCCCGGTGGTGGCGGCAACCGGCGTACGGCTCCAGCAGCGCGGCCGTACGCGGCTCCACCACGTCGTCGATGTACAGCTTGAGCGGGCCCACCCGGAGCCGGTCCCCCGCGTACCTCCGGGCGGCCACCGCGAACGCGTCGAGCTCCTCCCCCGTCGTGCCGCGCGGGTGGAACAGCGCGGCGACGATCCGTGAGCGCAGCCGGCCCTCGGCCCGGGCCCGCTCGTAGAGCTCCAGGTCGTCGAGGGAGTTCTGCGGCTCGACCACGGTGGTGATGCCGAAGCCGATGGCGGCGTCGAGGCTCTTCACGAGCCGCCCGTACTGCCGGTCCGGCGCCGCCCACGGCACGCCCAGCTCCCGCAGCGCCCGGTGGCCGTCGCGGGAGAGTCCTTTGACGGCGAAGTCCTTGATGAACCCGGTGGGTTCGCCGGTCTCCGGGTCGGTCGCGGCGGTGCCGAACGGCAAGTCCGTACTGTCACACGTCACACCAAGGCGTCGCATGGCAGCCGTGTTCAGCCAGGCCGTGTGCACGTCGTACGAGAGCACGATCGCCGGGATGTCCCGGGTGACCGGGTCCAGGTCGGTCGCGGACGGCATCCGCCCGCCCGGGATCGCGGAGTAGTCGAAGGCCTCCGCCTCGATCCACTCGGCGTCCGGGTGCCGCGCCCGCCAGGCCCGGATGCGTTCGTGGATCTCGTCAAGCGTCCGCGCTCCCGCCAGCTGCACGCAGTCCGCGTCGGAGCCGAGCCGGACGTGGTTGTGCGCGTCGATGAACCCGGGCAGCACGAGCCGGCCGCCCGCGTCGATCCGCTCGGTGTCCGGCCCGGCCCAGGCGCCGGCCCCGGAGTCCGCGCCCACCCAGACGATCGTGCCGTCGTGCACGGCGAGGGCCTGCGCCTCGGGCAGGGCGGGGTCCACGGTGTGGATCCGGGCTCCGGTGAGCAGCAGGTCGGCCGGAAAGGGGTGTGACATGTGATCGTGCTCCATGGGGTGTGACGTTCTGCCTAGGGCGTTCTACCTACGGCGTTCTGCGTACGACGTGACGTGTGATCAGGCGGCCGGTGCGTACGCCGAGGTCCTGCGACGGGCGAGGGCCCAGTAGGTGAGTCCGGAGACGACCGAGCCGAGCAGAGTGAGGTCGGCGCCGCCGAGCGGGGCCACGAGCGGCCCGGTCCACAGTTCCGAGTCGCAGGTCAGGGCGGCGAAGACCATGCCGGCGAGCAGGGCGGCCACTCCTGCGGGGTGGTAGCCCGCGCGGTACCAGTAGGCGCCCGCGCTTCCCTCGTGCAGCGCCTCGGCGTCGTAGTGGCAGCGGCGCAGCAGCATGTCGGCGAGGAAGACCCCGCCCCAGGGCGCGAACACGATGATCAGCAGGGAGAGGAAGGTGAGCAGCGAGGTGGTGAAGTCGGTGAGGAAGAGCGCGCCGAGCGACCCGGCGGCCGTCACGGCGCCGCTGATCACCAGGGCCCGGGCCCGGTTCCACGGGATGCCGAGGACTTGGAGGTTCAGGCTGGACGAGTAGAGCGTGATGATCGAGTTGGTGACGGACCCGCCGAGCACGAGGGCCAGGAACAGCGGCTGGAACCATCCGGGCAGCAGGCCCTCGGCCCCCGCGACCGCGTCGCTCATGTCGGTCTGGGTGGCGGCGGCGACACCCGCGACGCCGAGGGCCACGGAGGAGACGAAGCCACCGAGGGCGCCCATCCAGGTGATCGACTTCAGCGAGGTGGTCCGGGGCAGGTAGCGGGTGTAGTCGGCGGGCATCGGCAGGTACGAGAACGGCCCGGCCAGCATGACCACGAAGGCCAGGCTCCAGCCGGACAGGCCCGCGGCGGCGGCCGGGGCGGAGGTGTCGGCCCCCGGCAGCACGAGGACGAGCAGGACGCCGAAGCCGGCGGCGAGGACGTAGGCCATCCACCGTTCGGCGAACTGGACGGTGGCGTGGCCCCACAGGGCGACGGCGAAGGTCAGTGCGAGGGTGACGCCGAGCGCGACAGCCCGGGCCGTCGCGCCCTCACCCAGGCCGACCCGGGCGAGGAACACCTCCAGCGCCAGGGTGCCGACCACGGTGTTGACGATGGTGTAGCCGATGCTCACCACCCAGTTCAGCACGCCCGCGGGGAGGTTTCCGCGGACGCCGAAGGCCGCCCGGGAGACGACCAGGGTGGCAGTGCCGGTGCGGACGCCGGCGAGGCCGGCGGCGCTGATGGCGAAGAAGGACAGTCCGCCGACGACGACCACGGCGGTGGCCTGCCAGAAGGAGAGCCCGAAGGCGACGGCGAGTGCGCCGTTGATCACGTAGGTGAAGGTGAGGTTGGAGCCGAACCAGAGCCAGAAGAGGTCCCTGGCACCGCCGTGGCGTTCCGCGTCGGGAATGGGGTCGATGCCGTGTGTCTCGACCCGGAACACCTCATCGATGTCCGCCGTCTCCTGCTGCGCCATGGCACACCCCTGATGTCGGTCCGCTGAACCTTGAATGACGTTCTAAGTCCTTGAACGGCATTCAAGATGCGCGCCGGATGGGCACGCCGTCAAGACCCCGGCCGGGATAGGGTCGGGCGCAGGGAAGATCCGGAGGGCGGGACAGGTGGCGGCAGCGGCACGGCGGCGCGACGGGCGGATCGCCCAGGAGCGGATGCTGGAAGAGGCCATGGCGGCGATCGCCGAGGACGGGCTCGCGGCGCTCACGATGTCCGCGCTCGCCGAGCGGCTCGGCACCAGCGGCGGCCACATCCTGTACTACTTCGGCAGCAAGGACCGGCTCCTGCTGGCAGCACTGCGCTGGAGCGAGGACCAACTCGCCGCCGATCGTGCCGAGTTGCTCGGCCGCCGGGTCACCGCACCACGCAAGCTCGCGCTCTTCCTGGAGCTGTACCTGCCGCACGGCCCGCGGGATCCGCGCTGGACGCTGTGGATCGAACTGTGGGCGCGCACCGCCTCCAACCAGCCGCTGAAGGCGGCCCAGGAGGAGATCGACGAGGGCTGGCAGCGCGACCTGGAGGCGCTGCTCGCCAAGGGCGTGGACCAGGGCCGTTTCGCCGCGATGGACGCACCGGCCCGTGCCTCGGAACTGCTGGCCCTGCTGGACGGCCTGAGCACCCGGGTCGTACTGGGCCAGCGCGGAGCTGACCGCGCCGGAGCCCTGACCCACGCCCGCGCGGCGGCGGCCCTTCTCATCCCGCACCTGTGACCGTGCAGTGTGACCCGTGACCGTGGCCTGTGACCGGTGCCTTGCGCATCGTCGCGGCCACAACCCAGCAGACCGTCCCCTCCCCAGGGGCACCAAGACCCCGGCCGCGCATCGGGTTCACGTGTGGTGGTCTACCGCATTGTCCGCCCCGAGAGCACAATCACCCTGACTCGTCGCGTCGAACTGCGGAGGGGAGGGAGCGCGTGCGCCATGAGGTGCGCACCCCGGACGGGCGCACTCTGACCGTCGAGCGCTGGGGCGACCCGGACGGCAGACCCGTGTTCCTCCTCCACGGCACCCCCGGCAGCCGCCTCGGCCCGGCCCCCCGGGGCATGGTCCTCTACCAGCGGCGGATGCAGCTCATCGCCTACGACCGCCCCGGCTACGGCGGCTCCGACCGCCACCGGGGCCGCACCGTCGCCGACGTGGCCCAGGACGTGGCCGTGATCGCCGACTCCCTGGGCCTGGACACCTTCGCGGTGGCTGGCCGCTCGGGCGGCGCCCCCGGCGCCCTGGCCTGCGCCGCCCTGCTGCCCGACCGGGTCACCCGGACGGCGGCATTGGTCCCCCTCGCGCCCCGGGACGCGGAGGACCTGGACTGGTTCGCGGGGATGGCCGCCTCGAACGTGCGGGAGTACACCACCGCCTCCGACGACCCCGAGGAGCTGGCGGCCCGGCTCATCCCCCGCGCCGAGGGCATCCGCAGGGATCCCGGGCGGCTGCTGGACGAGCTGCGCCGGGAGCTCACCGACAACGACCGCCTGATCGTCTCCGACGCGGGACTGCGCTCGATGCTGCTGCGCAACTACCGGGAGGGGCTGCGCACCTCCGCCTGGGGCTGGATCGACGACGCCCTGGCCTTCAGCAGCCCCTGGGGCTTCGACCCGGCCGACATCCGCTGCCCGGTGCTGATCTGGCACGGGGAACTCGACGTGTTCTCCCCCGTCGGCCACTCCCGCTGGCTGGCCCGGCGCATCCCCGGAGCGACCGCCACCATCGACCCGGCCGCCGCCCACTTCGCGGCGCTGCGCGCGCTGCCCGACGTACTGAACTGGCTCCTGCGCGCGCTCCCGGCGCCACCGCTCGGGGAGCAGCAACCCGCCTGAGCCCGCCCGCGCCCGCCCGAGTGGCTCCGCCCGGGTGACATGGATCCGGCCTTCCGGCAAACGGCCGAATTCCCCACCTCGGGAAATGCGCCGCGCTTTCCACGGAACGCTTGACCAGGCGTCATGTCTCGGTTGCCAATGGGGGGTGGACGAGTAAAGTCCACGCTTGACACCCGCGACGCGCGGGTGTCGTCCCCGCCCCTTTCAGATGGCCTCTCCGAGGACGGTGTCGTGAACACTTCCGCAACCCCCCCGACCAGCACGGTCAAGGACCGTCGGGTCCCGCTGGCGCAGATCGACGTCCGCAGCGCGTCCGCGGCCGCGGCGCTCGGCCGCGTGCTGACCTCGGAATCCGGCCGTCACGTTCAGACACCGATGTTCAACTCTGCGCTCTGACGCCGAAGTACGCGCTCTAGACTGGTGGAATGACCGGCCTGATCGCATTTCGCGAGATCGTTTTGAAGGTTCACAGCAGATGCGATCTTGCTTGTGATCATTGCTATGTCTACGAACACGCAGATCAGAGCTGGCGAGCCCGGCCGAAAGTGATCTCTCCCGGGGTCATTTCCCAGACCGCGTCGCGGCTCGCCGAACATGCCCGTGACCATGCGCTCCCCTCTGTCACGGTGATCCTCCACGGAGGGGAACCCCTGTTGGCGGGCACCGCCCGACTCCGGCTCGTCTGCGAGGAATTCACCCGCGCGCTCGCGGGTACGGCCGCCCTCGATCTGCGGATCCACACCAACGGGCTCCAGCTCACCAGCCGTTACCTGGACCTCTTCGCCGAGTACGGCGTCCGGGTCGGCATCTCCCTCGACGGGGACCGCGCCGCCAACGACCGCCACCGCCGCTTCGCGGACGGCCGCAGCAGCCACCCGCTGGTCCTGGCCGCCGTCGCACTGCTCCGTTCGGGTCCCTACCGCCACCTCTACCAGGGCCTGCTGTGCACCGTGGACGTGGCCAACGACCCCGTCGCCGTGCTCGACGCCCTCGTACGCCTGGAGCCTCCCCGGGTCGACTTCCTGCTGCCCCATGCCACCTGGGAGACCCCGCCGGCCCGCCCCGACGGCGCCCCGGACGCGTACGCGCGCTGGCTGCTGCGGGTCTTCGACCACTGGGAGCGCCTGGGTCGGCCGGTGCCCGTACGGCTCTTCGAGTCCGTGCTGTCCACCCTGCGCGGCGGGCCCAGCCTGACCGAGTCGCTGGGGCTCGCGCCGAGCGACCTCGTCGTCGTCGAGACCGACGGGACGCTGGAGCAGGTCGACTCCCTCAAAACCGCCTACGAGGGCGCCGCGGCCACCGGGTTCAACGTCTTCGACCACGCCTTCGACCAGGTCGCGGCCCATCCCGGGGTCCGCGCCCGGCAGCTGGGGCTGGCGGGCGTCAGCGCTGCGTGCCGCCGGTGCCCTGTCGTACGTTCGTGCGGAGGCGGGCTCTACACCCACCGCTACCGCGAGCAAGGCGACGCGGGCGGCAGCTTCGACCACCCTTCCGTCTACTGCTCCGACCTGCGCGAGCTGGTGGACGGGGTCGAGGGCCGTACGGCGGCCCGGGAGGCCGCTCCCGAACTGGCCGACCCGGCCCGGCTCGCCCGCTCCCAGGAGGAGCTGACCCGCGTCCTGCTGGCCCGGCTCCACGCCGATCTCGCGCGCGACCCCGACTGGGCGCGGGCCTGGGAGCTGCTGGCCGCGGTGGAGCGGGCCGGGGACGCGGGCGCCGACGCGCTGGACTCCGTACTGGACCACCCCTTCACGCGGACGTGGATCGTGGCGGCCCTGGACGCGGACGCGGCGCCCGAGGGGCGGGTGGACGGCCCCGAGGCGGCGCGCAGGCTGGCCGCGCTGACGGCCGCCGCGGTGCTGCGCGGCGGGCTCGGCCTCCCGGCCGAGGTCGCCTACCGGGACGGGGAGGTGTACCTGCCGACGCTGGGGCTGCTGCGGCTCGGCGAGCCGGGCACGGACGGGCGCGCCACACTGCGTGCCACCGACGAGGGGTACGCCGTACGGGACGGGCGCGCCGAGCACCACTTCGGTCCGGCGGGGGACGCGCGGTGGCTGCCGGTACGGACCTGGTCGCCGGGGCCGGACGCGGCGCCGGTGGCGCTGGAGGACCTGGACCCGTACCGCAACTGCTTCGCCCGCCCGCCCCGGCTGCGACTCGGGGCCGGGGAGGCCGACGCGTGGCGGGAGCGGCTCGACGCGGCCTGGGCGCTGCTGCACCGTACGGTCCCGGAGTTCGCGCGTGCGGCGGGCGCCGGGCTGAGCACGCTGACCCCGCTGGCCGGCGGGCCGCGGGCGGGCGGCTGGGGGGAGGCCGGGCGGCACGGGCCGGGGGCGCTCGGGGTGCCGTACGGGGCCGGGGTCCGGGAGACGGCGCTCGCGCTGCTGACCGGGCGGCGGCGGGCCCGGCTGCGGGCGCTGACCGAGGTGGCCGACCTGTACACGCTGGACGGCGCCTGGGAGCACCCCTCGCCGTGGCGGGAGCGTCCGGTTCCGGTGTCCCGGCTGCTGGCCGACGTACACGAGCGGGTCGCGGTGGAGGCGTACCGGCGGGCGACGACCACGCACGAGCCGGGCGGGGCGGACCGCATCCACCGGGCCCTGGACCGGCTGGCGGAGGCGGCCGAACTGACGGTGACGGGCAAGCGGCTGGTGGCGGAGCTGCGCTGGGAGCTGAAGACGGTGGACGCGTGACGACCTCCGCCGACGTCGACGCCGCCGGCGCGGCGCGGCCCGGCGTCCTGGCGCTGGCCGTGCAGTTGCGGCTGCTGGGCGTACGCCCGCGCGCGCGGCTGCTGGTGCACGCCTCGCTCGGCGGCACCGGCCTGCGCGCCGAGGTGCTGCGCGACGCCCTGACCGGGGTGCTCGGCCCGCACGGCACGCTGGTGGTGCCCGCCTTCACTCCGGAGAACTCACTCACTTCGGGCGCGCACCTCGCCCGGATCTCGGGGTTGGCGGAGCCGGAGGTACGGGCCTTTCGCGCGCGGATGCCCGCCTTCGATCCGGCGCGCACCCCGAGCCAGGGCATGGGCGCTTTCGCCGAGGCCGTCCGTACCGCGCCCGGCGCGGCGCGCAGCGCCCACCCGCAGACCTCTTTCGCCGCGCTCGGCGCGGACGCGCACCGGCTGTGCTCCGGCCATCGCCTGGAGAGCCATCTGGGCGAGGACTCCCCGCTGGGGAAACTGTGCTGGGAGGGGGGACAGGTACTCATGATCAATGTGGGATTTTCCGCCTGTACGGCTTTCCATCTCGCGGAGTACCGAATTCCGAAGCCCCCCTTGCGCATGTACGACTGTGTGGTGAAGGTGAACCTTCCGGAGGGGCCGCAGGGGCGTCAGCAGGGGGAGGAGTGGACCGCGTACGAGGACGTGTCGCTGGACGACAGTGATTTCGCGGAGATCGGCAGGGCCTTCCCCGAATCCCGGGTGCGCAGGGGGCGGGTGGGAGGGGTGTCGGCCGCGCTTTTCCCGATTCCGGATGCCGTCGATCACGCACTGGACTGGATGACCGAAAACAGACGCTGATTGACTGAACGACGAGGGGAAGTGGCGAAGCAGCTCCGGAATGATGTTTCTTCGCTCGCATCTTCGGGACGGGGGTCGTGTGCCCGCATCAGTGCAGCCTTATTTTTTTCTCAGTTATGCGCATACACCGAGATTCGGTGCGGGCGGTCCCGACCCCGACATGTGGGTCGAGCGCCTCTTCCGTGATCTCTGCAGCCATGTCATGGCGCTGACCGATCTGCCCGCCGGTTCCGAAGCCGGCTTCATGGACCGGGAGATACGCAACGGCGAGGGCTGGTCGGAACGGCTCGGGGCGGCGCTCGCCACGTGCCGGGTCTTCGTCCCCCTGTTCTCGCCGCGCTACTTCGCCAGCGAGATGTGCGGGAAGGAGTGGTTCGCGTTCGCGCAGCGCGCCATCCACCACGGCGCGGTCAGCAACCAGCCCGCCGAGGCCATCGTGCCCGCGTTATGGGTTCCCGTTCCGCCTTCCCACATGCCGGGCCCGGCCGAGCGGTTGCAGTTCAACCACAACACCTTCGGCGAGCGCTACGTCACCGACGGCCTGTACGGGCTGATCAAACTGCGCGGTTACGCCGAGCAGTACGAGCGGGCCGTGTACGAACTCGCCAAACGCATCGTCCGGGTCGCCGAGACCGTCCGCCTCGACCCCGTCCGCCCGGTGGACTACCGGGTGGTGCCCAGCGCGTTCGGCCCCACCGGCAGCCCCACCCGCACGCTCCACGTGACCGTGGCGGCCGCCACCCGGCACGATCTGCCGGAGGGCCGCAGCCCCGAGTACTACGGGGAGAGCGCGCTGGAGTGGAATCCGTACCACCCCGTCTCGCAGCGGCCCATCGCCTATGTCGCCGAGGACCTCGTCAAGAACCTCAACTACCAGACCACGATGTCCTCCTTCGACGACGAGGCCGGGCACTTCGACAGCAAGCAGCCGCCGACCCGGCCGGAGATCCTGATCGTCGACCGGTGGGCGGTGGAGGACGAACAGCGCCGCCGGCGCCTGGCCGCCTTCGACCAGGAGTCACGGCCGTGGATCAACGTGGTCGTGCCGTGGAACCGCTACGACCACCAGAGCCGTGCCAAGGAGGCCGAGCTGGCGCGGCTGCTGGAGGAGACCCTGCCCGTCAAGATGGGCCAGGGCCGGGCCGCGTGCCGGGCCGCCGCGAACGGCGTGGCCAACATGGAGACGCTCGGGCAGATCCTGCCGCAGGTGGTCGAGGCGGCGGCCCAGCAGTTCCTCAGACACGCCCAGGTGTACCTGCCGGCCGGCAACACCCCCACCGAACGCCCGCGGCTGCTCGGCCCGATGGGGATGGGAGCGCCGCCCGCCCCGCCACCGGCGCCCTTCCCGCCCGACGCCGAACGCGGGCGGCACGGACTCCACGGGCGCGACGACGGACACAGCGACATCAACGACACCGACCGGGGGGACGCGGATGACAGCGAGTCGTGACAGCCGAGAGGGACGCATCGTCACCTTCTATTCGTACAAGGGCGGAACCGGCCGGACCATGGCGCTGGCCAACACCGCCTGGATCCTGGCCGCCAACGGCAAGCGGGTGCTCGCCGTCGACTGGGACCTGGAGGCACCGGGCCTGCACCGGTTCTTCCACCCCTTCCTGGACCCCTCCACACTCGGGGCCACCACCGGGATCATCGACCTGATCAGCGAGTACGCCTGGGCCGCGACGAGCCCGGTGCAGCGCGCCGACGACTGGCACAAGGACTACGCGCGGATCCAGCCGCACGCCGTCTCGCTCACCCCGGAGACCCTGGGCTGGGAGTTCCCGGACGGCGGCACCCTCGACTTCGTCTCGGCGGGCCGGCAGAACCGCGAGTACTCGGCGACCGTCTCCACCTTCGACTGGGACAACTTCTACGACCGCCTCGGCGGCGGGCTCTTCTTCGACGCCTTACGCGCCGACATGAAGCGGAACTACGACTACGTCCTGATCGACAGCCGCACCGGCCTGTCCGACATCGCGGACATCTGCACCGTCCACCTCCCGGACGTCCTCGTCGACTGCTTCACCCTCTCCGACCAGTCCATCGACGGTGCCGCCTCCGTCGCCCGGCAGATCGACGAGCGGTTCAACGACCGCGGCATCAAGATCTACCCGGTCCCGATGCGCATCGACGAGGGCGAGAAGGAGAAGGCCGACGCGGGCCGGGCGCTGGCCCGGATCAAGTTCGACCGCTTTCCGGGCGGCCTCGCCGGGGAGGAACTCACCTCGTACTGGGGCGCGGTGGAGATCCCGTACCGCCCCTACTACGCCTACGAGGAGACCCTGGCCACCTTCGGCGACGAGGCCGGGCTCACCAACTCCCTGCTCTCCGCCTTCGAACGGCTCACCACCGTGGTCACCGAGGGCGAGATCACCTCCATGCCGGCCATCGGCGACGAGGTCCGGCTGCGCATCCGCGACGCCTTCACCCGGCGCCGCCCGGCGCTGCCCGCCGACCTGTTCCTCTCCTACGTCGCCGAGAACCGGATGTGGGCGGACTGGATCGAGTCGGTGCTCACCCGGGCCGGATTCCGCGTGGTCCCCAAGGACGTCTCCGCCGAGCGGGCGCCCGGCGGAGCCGTGGGCGGCGCCGCGGGCGACACCTTGGGCGGGGCCGGCATCAGCATCGACACCGCCGCCCGGACCGTGGTGCTGCTCTCGAGCGCCTACCTGAAGTCCGCGCGGGCGGTGGACGTGTGGAACCGGGCCGCCGCCGAGGACCCGACGGGCGGCCGGCGCCAGCTGGTGCCGCTGCGGGTGGGCGACGTACGCCTCGCCACGCCGTACATCGACCGCAATCCGGTGGACCTGTTCCGGCTGGACGAGGTGCACGCGACCGCCGCCCTGCTGCGGGCCGTGGAGCGGCCCATGGCGCTGCCGGACAGCGTCGCCAGCGCCTCGCAGCCAGGCCCGCGCTTCCCGGGAACGGTCCCGAAGATCTGGAACGCGCCGCCCCGCAACCCCGGATTCACCGGGCGCAGCATCGTGCTGGAGCGGATGCGCGACCAGCTCGGCGGCGGGATGGCCGTGGTGCTGCCGCAGCCGCAGACGCTGTACGGGCTCGGCGGTGTGGGCAAGACGCAGGTGGCGCTGGAGTACGTACACCGGTTCATGGCGGACTACGACCTGGTGTGGTGGATCTCCTCGGAGCAGACCGACGACGTGGTCGCCGCGCTCGCGGAGCTGGCCGTACGGCTCGGCGCGCAGGCCGGGGAGGACATGTCGGCCGCGTCCCTGGAGGCGATCGACCTGCTGCGGCGCGGGGTTCCCTCCGCGCGCTGGCTGCTGGTCTTCGACAACGCCGACGATCCCGAGACGCTGAAGCGGTTCTTCCCGCCGGGCGGGCCGGGGCACGTGCTGGTGACCTCCCGCAACCAGTCCTGGTCGCAGTACGGGGACGCGCTGCCGGTGGACGTGTTCCTGCGCGAGGAGTCCATCGAGCACCTCCAGCGCCGGGCTCCGGGCCTCACCAAGGACGACGCCGAGCAGGTGGCCGTCGCGGTGGGCGACCTGCCGCTCGCCGTCGAGCAGGCCGGTGCCTGGATCGCGGAGACCGCGACACCGGTGTCCGCGTACCTGGAGCAGCTGGCGCAGCAGGCGGCGCGGGTGCTGGGGCTGAACCAGCCGCCCGGCTACCCCGAGCCGGTCGCGGCCACCTGGAACGTGTCGATCGAGCGGCTGCAGTCCCGCTCCCCCGCGGCGGTACGGCTGTTGCAGCTGTGCGCGTTCTTCGCGCCGGAGCCGATCTCGGCGAACCTCCTCTACAGCAAGGAGATGATCGACGCCCTCAAGCCGTACGACTCCTCGCTCCAGGAGAAGCTGGTGCTGGGCCGGGTGATCCGGGAGATCGGCCGGTTCGCGATGGCCAAGGTCGACCAGGTGAGCAACAGCATCCAGGTGCACCGCCTGGTGCAGGCGGTGATCCGCGCCCAGCTCTCGGAGGAGGAGCAGCGCGAGGCGCGGCACGCGGTGCACCGCATCCTGGCGGGCGCCCGGCCGGACGACGACGAGCCGATAGACAATCCGGAGACCTGGCCGCGGTTCAACACGATCTGGCCGCACCTGAGTCCGTCCGAGGCGCGGTTCTGCAAGGAGCCGGAGACGCGCCGGCTGCTGATCGACCGGGTCCGCTACCTGTGGAAGCGCGGTGACTTCAAGGCCGCGTACCAGTTGGGCGAGGAGCTGCGCGAGGTCTGGAAGGACACGCTCGGCAACGACGACCTCCAGTACCTGTACCTGCGCTTCCACCTCTCCAACATCCTGCGCTCGCAGGGCCGGTTCGTGGAGGCCAAGGAGCTGGACGAGGTCACGCTGGAGCGGCAGCGGACGGCGCTGGGCCCCTCGCACCCGCACACGTACATGACCACCAGCGGTCTGGCGATGGACCTGGGCGCCCTCGGCCGGTACGGAGAGGCGATGGAGCTGGCGACGGCCGCGCACGAGGGCTTCGGCCAGATCTTCCACGAGGCGCATCCGCGCACGCTGGCGGCGGCGAACAACCTGGCGCTGAACCTGCGCATGGTCGGGCAGTACGCGCGGGCCCGGGAGATCGACCAGGAGGTCTTCGACCGGCGCACCGAGGTGCTGGGCCCGGACCACCCGTACACCCTGTCCTCGGCGCAGAACCTGGCCCGGGACCTGCGGGAGGTGGGCCGCTACGACGACTCCGTGCAGTTGCTGAGCCGGGCGTACGAGATCTACAAGCGGCAGCTGGGCCGGGCCTTCCCGGGCACGCTGGCGGCGGCGAAGAACCTGGCGGTGTCGCTGCGGCGGGCGGGCGAACTGGAGGACGCGCTGCGGCTCACGAGCGCGACCCGCAACCGCTACCGGGCCAAGTACACCTCGGTCAACCCCGACCTGCTGGCCTGCGAACTGAACCTGGCCGCCGACCTGTTCGCGACCGGCGATCCGGGCGCGGCACGGGCTCTGGCACAGGAGGTGGTGGACGAATACATCAAGGTGCCGGGCGAGCGGCACCCGTACACGCTGGCCGCGGTCAACAACCTGGCGGTCTTCCACTGGGGCACGGGAGCGGCGGAGACCGCCGACCTGCTGCTGCGGCAGACGATCACCACCATGCGCGAGGTACTGGGCGACAACCACCCGCACACCATCTTCGCCCACCTCAACCTGGCCAACGCGCGGGCCGACCTGGGCGATCCGGAGGGCGCCCTGGAGCTGGAGCGGACCGCGGTGATCCGGCTGCGCGAGGCCCTCGGGGCGCATCACCCCGAGACCCTGGCGAGCGCGTCCAACATGGCGGTCAGCCTGGACATGATGGGCCGCAAGGAGGAGGCGGCCCGGGTGCGGGCGGAGGCGGTGGCCGAGCTGACGCGGCTGCTCGGGGAGGAGCACGGTCTGACCCGGTACGCCCGTGACGAGCGGCGGGTCCACCGGGACCTGGAGCCGCTCGCCGTGTGATCCGACGGACGGACGGCGGGGGCCCCGCGGTCGTGGAGCCCCCGCCGCCCGCCACCCGACAGCAGGGGGAGCGCTGTGAGCGACAGCATGACCTTTCGCAATGAGGACCTGCCGGCCCTCTTCCACCACACCGACCAGGCGGCGATCTCCCGGCAGCGGGAGTCCACCCAGGCCACGCGGGCGCAGTTGATGCTGCTGGTCGCGGCCGCGGGCGCCGCCGCCCTGCCGACCGGGCCCGCCGTGGGCTCGCTGCGGCTCTTCGGGGCGCTGAGCGCGCTGGCGTACGCGGGGGTGCTCGCCGTGGGCCTGCGGGCGTCGCGGCGCCGGGCCCGCCCGCAGTGGCAGCTCAACCGCAGCGCGGCCGAGTTCATCAAATCGCTGGCCTGGCGGTACGCCGTGCACGGGGCGCCCTTCGGCAGTGAGGTCGCCGGCGCGCAGGAGTTGTACCGGACGCGGCTGGAGGCGGGCCTGGACGAGCTGCGCAAGATGGGCTGGCGCGATCCGCGGGCCGCGGGCCTGGTGCCGGACGGCGGGGAGATCACCGGGGCGATGCACCGGCTGCGCGGGCTGGACTACCAGGTGCGCAGGGAGACGTACGTCCGGGACCGGCTCATCGAGCAGCGCAACTGGTACCAGCGCAGGACGGAAGGGTCCCGGCGGGCGACTGCGCTGTGGTCGTGGACGATCGTGCTGCTGACGTGTCTGGCGCTGCTGTTCGCCCTGTTCGGGGCGTTCGGTTCGGGGCCGGCACCGACGCTGACGGCGCTGCTGAGCGCGGCGGCGGCGGCCGGGATCGCCTGGAACGAGGTCCGGCGCCACCATCCGATGATCGAGGCGCACACCCTGATCGAGCAGGACCTGTCGGCGATGATGGTCGTGATGCAGACGACGATCACCGAGTCGCAGTGGCCGTCCGCCGTCTACGAGACGGAGCGGTACGTCTCCCCGCAGCACACGGACTGGCTCGCCCGGCACAGCAGTTGATCAGAAGCAGCGTTGATCAAACGGCACACGAGAGTGTGACCTGTGACATTGCTCAGTCACGGGTCACACCTTCACGCCAGATGACGGTGACCGGCTTTCCGAGCGCCCGCGCGTAGGCCACGATCTCGCCGGTGCCGCCGTGTCCGCGGGCCGGCAGGCCGTCCCAGACCGCGACGAGCCGGTCGCAGGAGTCGGCGATGTAGGTGCCGGCCGCGTAGTAGGCCTCGTCCGTTGAGCGGGGAAAGGCCATCCGCACCTCCTGGGTGGCACGGCGCTTGAGCCGCCGGTAGCCGGCCAGGGCGTCCGGGTCCTCGAAGGTCTCCTCGTAGTCCCCGCTGGGGATGACGACCGTGAGGTCGGCGCCGCATTCCAGGGCGATGTCGGCGAACAGCTGGTCCGCTCCGTCCGCGAGGCTGGACAACACCTCCAACGGCCCCTGGTGGGCGCCCAGTACGGACCTCAGGCCCTGTTTCACATGGCCGAGCACCTCGGTCGGAATCGACCGGTGTCCGCTCACGCCGATCCGTTTCATACGGAAGCTGCCTCCCCCGTGGACACGAACGCCCTGGACATCCTCCCAGAAGGCGGGAGGACGTCCAGGGGTGCGAACGGGGGCGCGTGGGCTAATAGACGCTGACCCCGTAGGCGTTCAGGGCTTCGACGACGGGCTGGAAGAAGGTCGTGCCGCCCGAGGAGCAGTTGCCGCTGCCGCCGGAGGTGAGGCCGACCGCGCGGGTGCCGGAGTAGAGGGGGCCGCCGCTGTCGCCGGGTTCGGCGCAGACGTTGGTGCGGATCATGCCGTAGACGATGTCGCCGCCGCCGTAGTTGACGGTGGCGTTGAGTCCCGTCACCGAACCGCTGTGGGTGCCGGTGGTGGAGCCGCGGCGCTTGACGGACATCCCGACCGTGGCGTTGACGGCGCTGGTGATGTCCTGGCCGCCGACGGTCCCCGGCGGGACCGGCGAGTTGCTGGCGTACTTGATCAGGCCGTAGTCGTTGTTCGGGAAGCTGGAGCCGGTGGTGGAGCCGAGCACGTTGGTGCGTCCGGAGTTGGTCCACCAGGTGCCGGCGCCGTCGGTGCAGTGGCCGGCCGTGAGCGCGTAGTACTGGCTTCCGCTGCGGACGTTGAAGCCGAGGGAACAGCGCCATCCGGAGGCGTAGATGGCGTCGCCGCCCGAGGCGAGCTTGGTGAGCTTGCCGGGGGTGCGCTCGATCTTCAGCGCCTTGGCGTCGGCTCCTGCCTCGCGGCGGATTTTGGCGAGGTCCGCGGCGGAGACGGTGGAGTCCGCCGTGACCACGAGGGTCCCGGTGGCGGTGTCGGTGTGCCAGGCGGTGCCGGCGACGTCGGCGCGCAGGACGGATGCCTCGGCGGCGGCGAGCCGGTCGGCGCTCAAGGCGCCGCTCGGGGTATCGGCGTTCGCCACTGTGGGTGCTGCCAGGGCCGCGACGGCGGCCAGGCCGGTGGCGGCCGCGAGCAGCCTGGTACGGGTGATGCTCTTGATCCTCACGTTTCGTCCTCCGTGAAGGTTCGGGGGCTCGGCGATCGTGGGGGTGCCGCAGCCCGTGAGGCGCAGTCGGAAGCACGGCGAGCGCTTGCATTTTCGCCGTGCCCCTGACAAGCACTGTCGGGAGTGTGGTGGCGTCGGATACCGGTCGCAAGAGCGCCTTTCAGCCGTCGTTCGCCCGGCGCCACCGCGAAGGGGAGGCCGGTGGTATCGCCGAAGACTGCGCGGAGGCTGCCGTCTTCCTCGTCCACGGCGACCTGGAGCCCGTGCTCGGCGCCCTCGAAACGGAAGCTCAGCTCGCCGCCGAGCCCCAGGCCGGGCGCCCGCCCGTCGGCGTTCTCCACCTGGACGGTCCGGCCCTTGCCGTACGGCTGGAAGTGCCCCCGGAGCGCGAAGGAGGGGGCGTACGGGGTGGCCTCGATCCCAGGGAAGGCCCGCCCGGTGCCCGAGGCCGGGTCGAAGACGCGTACCGAGGGCGGGCCGTCGTCGGCCGTGAGTACAACGTCACCGGTGAGGGGTGAACCGTCGAACTGCACGCTGTCCTTGGCCGCAGCCGTCAGCGCGATCCCGCCGCCGGTGGGGCGCCAGTGCCCGGGAACGGCCGGAATTCGACCTTCCGGGTCTTCGGACAGTACGTCGGTGAGCCAGTGCGTGCCGGTCGGCGCGAGCGGTCCGTAGGGGGCGGACACGGTGGCCACCCGACGCTCGTGCCACGCTTGCCAGGCTTTGATTGCGTCGTCGTCACTCATGCCGCTCACCTTTTCCACTCCGGCCCGGACGGGAACCCTGCGGTACGCCGTCCGGGCCTGCGGAGCTGACGAGCGATCAGCAGTCGCAGCCGCAGTTGCAGTCGCAGCAACCACCGTCGCCACCACCACCGCCACCACTGCCGCCACCACTGCCGCCACCGCCCTCGGCACTGGCACCGGACCCGGAGGAGTTGCCGCGGCAGCAGTTACAGCAGTCACAGGCGTCGCACCACGGGTCCCGCTTCTTCCGCGACCAGGGACCCTCGTGCTCGGAGCAGCACAGCTGGCAGGTGCAGAACATCCACGTGGCCACCGCGCAGCCGGCCAGCAGCCCGCGGCGCGGCTTCCTCGATGGGTGTCCGCCGTACCCGCCGTGCCCGCCGCCGCCCGGACCCCACGGACCGCCCGGACCGCCAGGACCGCCCGGACCGCCAGGACCGCCCGGACCGCCAGGACCTCCGGGACCACCAGGACCCGGCGCGCCGTACGCGCCGTACGGGTTCCCGCCGCCGCCCCCGCTCCCGTACGGGCCGCCCCCGTAGGGATTGCCCCCGCTCTGGGGGTGACCCTGCGGCGGCCCGAAGCCCTGCCCGGCGGCGTTCGTCCCCACGTGCCCGCAGACGCCGGTCCCGAAGGCCCGGTCGACCGAGGTGCGCAGCTCGTGCACCAGCAGCCGGTGGGCGAGCCCCGCGTCGGCGAACTCGACCTCGGTCAGCGCCAGCCGGATCCCGTGCAGCGCGTCGTCGCAGAGCCTGCGGGCCTCGGCGAGGGAGGTCCCCGTCGCGGTGAGCGGGTTCCAGGCCCCGGCCGCGGCGTCGGCGGCCTGGTCCTCGACGGCGTCCAGCAGGTGCGCGAGCCGCCCGAAGTAGCGGCCCGCCTCGCCGAGCGCGGCTCCGTTGCCTGGCCGTCCCGCGAGGACCGCGGTATGCGCGAAGGCGGCGGCCGTCGCGGTCTCCGTCGGCTCGGTGACCACCAGGACGGACGTGCCCAGCCCGGCCAGGGTCTCGATGCCGCCCTGCCGGTCCACGGCGTCGACGAGCACCGCCGTGTCGAAGCCGAGCGAGGCCCCGGTGCGGGCGCCGGCCCGGTCCCAGCCGCGGGCCACCTTGCGCGCGGCGGCGGCGATGGGGGCCCGGGCCAACAGCCCGTCGCGGTCGGCCACGTGGTCGCGTACCTTCGCGGAGGCCAGGACGAGCGAGACCGCGGCGGCGAGCCGGGCTCCCTCGCCCTTGGCGACCTCGGCGGTGCGCATCCCGCGCAGCGGGCAGGGCCCGGCCGTGCGGCGGGCACCGGGCAGCGTTCCGGACTGAGCCTCCGTCAGGACGGAGACGAGCAGCCCGTCGTAGTTGGTGACGATCCTGGCGAACTGGCCGTGGTCACCGCGAAGTGCCAGGCAGAGCCCGCAGAGATGGGCCATCCACTCGGTCTTGAACCGTTCGCCTAGCCGGTGTGTGCAAGGTCTGACGATGCCGAACAAACCGCTTCCCCCGTGTGTGATGCGCGTGTTTCCGGGGCATCGTATCCAGCCTGGTCGTTCACTCGTACGCCCCAGCGGCTCACCCGGACGGCGGCGGCGGTCGTATTTTCACTCAGTCAGCAGCGGCAGCTGCCAGGAACCTTGACCGTGCAACGGATGTTCTGCACCAGTCCCGTCACGAAACCCCTGCGCGGCGACTATCCACTTGGCGCGTTGTCAGCATCATGGACGACCATAGGGGCAGCGGAGAAGAAGACAGACTGGCCACGGTGAAAGGAGGCGTCCATGGGTTCGGTACGCAAGGCGAGTGCCTGGTTGGGTCTCGTTGAGGACAGCGACGACGAGCGGTACTACGACGACGACTACGCGGAGGCGGTGGAGCGCCAGCAGGGTTCGGTCGTCTCCGGCCCCGGCGACCAGTGGGTCACCGATCCCCGCGTGAAGGTGGCCTCCGAGTCCGCGGTCGACCAGGGCCGGCGGATCGCGACCGTGACCCCGGACGGCTTCCGTGACGCCCGCGGCATCGGCGAGTTGTTCCGCGAGGGCGTCCCGGTGATCGTGAACCTGTCGTCGATGGACCCGGGCGACGCGAAGCGGGTCGTCGACTTCGCGGCAGGTCTGACCTTCGGCCTGCGCGGATCGATCGAGCGGGTGGCGACCAGGGTCTTCCTCCTGACCCCGGCCGACACCCAGATCGTCAGCGGTGAAGCGGGCGGCCGCTCGCGCGACTTCTTCAACCAGAGCTGAGCGAGGTTCTCATCGGAAGGCGTCGAGCCCGGTGAGTGCCTTGCCCAGCACCAGCTGGTGCATCTCGACGGTGCCCTCGTAGGTGAGCACCGATTCGAGGTTCGTGGCGTGCCGCATGACGGGGTACTCCAGCGAGATCCCGTTGGCCCCGAGGATGGTCCGCGCGGTGCGGCAGATGTCGATGGCCTCGCGGACGTTGTTGAGCTTGCCGAAGCTGATCTGCTCCGGCCGCAAGGTGCCCGCGTCCATGCGCCGCCCCAGGTGGTGCGCGAGCAGGATGCCCTTGTGGAGCTCCAGCGCCATGTCCGCGAGTTTGGCCTGGGTGAGCTGGAAGCCGCCGATCGGCTTGCCGAACTGCTCCCGCGTCCTCGCGTAGTCGAGCGCGGACTCGAAGCTGGCGCGCGCCGCGCCCATGGACCCCCAGATGATCCCGTACCGCGCGTGGCTGAGGCAGCCCAGCGGCCCCTTGAGCCCGGTGACGCCCGGCAGCACGGCGTCGGCCGGCAGCCGTACGTCGTCCATCACGAGCTCGCTGGTGACACTGGCCCGCAGCGACCACTTGTGCTTGATCTCCGGCGCGGAGAAACCGGCGGTGTCGGTGGGGACGGCGAAGCCCCGGATCCCCTCGTCGGTCTGCGCCCACACCACGGCGACCTCCGCGACGGAGCCGTTGGTGATCCACATCTTGCGGCCGTTCAGCACCCAGTCCGTGCCGTCCCGCTTCGCGTACGTGCGCATCGCGGCCGGGTCGGAGCCCACGTCGGGCTCGGTCAGTCCGAAGCAGCCGATCAGCTCGCCCGCCGCCATCCCGGGCAGCCAGCGCTGCTTCTGCTCCTCGGAGCCGTACTTCCAGATCGCGTACATGGCCAGCGACCCCTGTACGGAGACCAGCGAGCGGATCCCGGAGTCGGCGGCCTCCAGCTCCAGGCAGGCCAGGCCGTACTGGACGGCGCTCGCGCCGGCGCAGCCGTAACCCTCCAGGGACATGCCGAGCGCGCCGATGGAGCCGAGCTCCTTGGCCAGCTCGCGGATCGCGGGGAGTTCGCCGCTCTCGTACCACTGGGCGATGTACGGCAGGACGCGCTCGGCGGCCCAGGCGCGGACGGTGTCGCGGACGGCGAGGTCCTCGGGGCTGAGCAGCTCGTCGAGCCCGAGCGGATCGGTGGGGACGAAGGGGGTCTTCGACGCGGACACGGAGGGCCTCCCGGCGGGCACGTGGTCACAACCTAGCGGTGCAAGTTTGTCGGCCGCCCCGCCCCGGGTCCACCCCTCCCCGCACAAGGAGCGGAAGAAGGGGACGGAGGGGGTCAGACCGGCCGGGCGGCCTGGTCGCACTCGGCCTTCTGCTGCGCGGGAAGGCGTACGGGCGCCACCTCGGCGACGGCCGGAGCGCGGGTCGGGACGTCGGCCGGGACATCGAGTGGGGCCGGCTCGGCGGTGTCCACGGTGCGCGGCAGCTTCAGCGCCATCACGGCGCCGGCCAGCAGCAGGACCGCGCTGACCAAGAGGGTCACGTGCAGCCCGTGCACGAAGGAGTGCCGGGCGGCGGCGTACAGGGACTCGCCCGCCGGACCGCCCAGGTGGGCGGCGATCTGGTAGGCCTCGCCCAGCGAGTTCGCGGCGCCCGCCGAGTCCGCGGCGCCGACGCCGGGGACGTGTCGCAGGCCTGGCGCGTAGGCGGCGTTCATCACACTGCCGAGGAGGGCGATGCCCATGCCGGCGCCGAGCTGGTACGAGGTCTCGCCTATGGAGGCCGCGCCGCCGGCGGTGGCCGCCGGAGCCGCGCTCAGCATGGACTCGTAGGCGGCGAACAGCGTGGTCTGCAGCCCGAAGCCGAGCAGGATGAAGCCGACGGTCAGCAGGACGGGCCGGTCGTGCTGGCCCATCAGCGTCAGCAGCAGCACTGCGCCGGCGGTCAGGACGAAGCCGAGCGAGACCATCCTGCGCGGCCCGACCCGGTGGAGGGTGTACGAGCCGGTGGCGCCCGCGGCCATGGCGGCGAAGGTGAGCGGCAGCAGCCGCAGGCCGGTCTCCAGCGGGCTGAGGTTCAGCACCAGCTGGAGGTACTGGACGGCGATCAGCTCGAGGCCTACCAGGGCCAGCATGGCGAGCACGATGCAGCCGACGGAGGTGGAGAAGGCGGCCCGCGAGAACATCCGCATGTCGATCAGCGGGTGCTCGCGCCGCCGCTGGCGGCGCACGAAGAGGATCAGCAGCGCCACGCCGAGCATCAGCGGAAGCAGTGCCTCCACGTCGGCGAGCTGCCGCTCCGCGCCCATCCGCTTGACGCCGAGCACCGCGCCGAGGACGCCGAGGGCGGCCATCAGCGCGCCGAGCACGTCCCACGGTCCGTCGCAGGTGCCCTTCGACTCGGGCAGCAGCCAGCGGCCGAGCGGCAGGATCAACGCCATCAGCGGGATGTTGATGAGGAAGACCGAACCCCACCAGAAGTGCTGGACGAGGAAGCCGCCGAGGACGGGACCGCTGGCCGCGCCGATCGCGGCGACGGCGGTCCAGATGCCGATGGCGACGGCCCGCTCGCGCCGGTCGGGAAAGACCTGGCGCAGGATCGACAGCGTGGCGGGCATGATCATCGCCCCGCCGATGCCGAGCAGGGCGCGGGCGGCGATCAGGATCTGGGCGCTGTCTGCGAGCGCGGCGATGGCGGAGGCGACGCCGAAGAGCGCGTAGCCGAGGAGTAGGATCCGGCGCCGGCCGACCCGGTCGCCGAGGGTGCCGAAGAGGATCAGCAGCGCGGCGCAGACCAGGGGGTAGGCGTCGACGATCCACAGGAGCTCGATCGATCCGGGGCGCAGGTCCTCGGTGACGGAGGGAACGGCCACGTGCAGGATCGTCGCGTCGAGCGCGACGAGCACGAGGCTGACGCAGAGGACCGCCAGGACGACCCAGCGGTTCGCCCCGCCGGAGGCCGCGCTGATCCGCTGCCAGGGGGAAGGGGTCCTGTCGCCGGTCACGTTCGTCCCCGACATGCATGTACCTCCCTGGTGATCCCTCGCACTCGGCGGACCAGCGTCGCGGGACGCCGAGGGTGGTGCGCTCTGCGGCGTCCTACGGGGTCCGGCATCGACACGCGAGTGAAGGGTCAGCGTACGCGAGTTCGCGTGTCCGACACGTGGTCAAGCTCTCATCCTCGTGACGGCGGCCGTGTGGTGTGCGCCACGCGTGGCGCCGCTCCTCCCCCCGCGTACACGCCTGGTCACCGTCACGGCACGTGGTTCTGCTCCGGCGGGGAACCGGTGGCGCCGCCCCCGACGGCCGCCCCCGACAGCCGCCCCCGATACTCGTGCCGGTGAACAGTCTTGGATTTCGCCGGGCCGCGCCCGCGCTGGCCGTCTTCGCCGCGGTCCGGCTGCTCGGGCTGACCGTGCTCGCGGTGTGGGGGGCGGTCGTCGGCAGCAGCCCGCACACGCTGCTGTCGGCCCGCTGGGACTCGCTCTGGTACGCCCGGATCGCCGCCGAGGGGTACGGGTACGAGGTCGTCCTGGCGAACGGCGACGTGCACTCGAACCTCGCCTTCTTTCCGCTGCTGCCCTGGCTGGAGCGGCTGATGGCGGCGCCCACGGGCCTCTCGTACGGGTCCGCGGGCCTGGTGGTCTCCGCGGTGGCGGGGCCGGCCGCCGCGTGGGGGATCTTCGCGGTGGCCGACCTGCTGTACGGACGCCGCGCCGGGGTCCTCGCGGTGGGGCTCTGGGCGGCGCTGCCCGTGGGCATCGTGCAGTCCATGGCGTACAGCGAGGCGCTGTTCACCGCCCTCGCCGCCTGGGCGCTCTACGGAGTACTGCGCGGGCACTGGATCACGGCGGGCCTGCTCGCGGCGGGGGCGGGACTGACCCGTCCGGTCGGCGCCGCCGTCGTCGCGGCGGTGTGGGTGGCGGCCGCAGCGGCCCGGCGCCGCGGGGAGCGGTCCTGGCGGCCGGCGGCGGGGGCGCTGGTGGCCCCGCTCGGCGCGGCGGCGTACGTGCTGTGGGTCGGGGCGCGTACCGGCGGCGGGCTGCTCGGCTACCTGGAGGTGCAGGCGGACTGGGGCAACGGCTTCGACGGGGGCTGGGCCTTCGCCCGGTTCGTCGGGGAGCGGCTGGCCTCCTCCGCGTTCCTCGCCGGGCTGGGGCTGGTCGCCGGGGTGGCTCTGGTGCTGTGGCTGTACCGGCTGTGCGTACGGCAGCGTCAGCCCGCGGCGCTGCTCGTGTACTGCGGGATCGTGGTGGCTCTGGCGCTGTGCGCCTCGGGGTACTTCGGCTCCAAGCCCCGGCTGCTGCTGCCCGCGTTCCCACTGCTGCTGCCGGTGGCGGTCGCGGCGGCCCGGTGGGGGACGCGGCGGGCGGCGGGTGTGGTGGGCGCGGCGGCCCTGGTCTCGGCGGTGTACGGGGCCTTCTGGCTGAACGGCTCGGGACCCCCGTAAGGCGCCCGGATCACGGAACGGATCATTCCATTCCATGATTGGGCAAAGGAATTAGTCCGGGCCGATAAGACCCCGGTAAGCACGCGGGCAATTTCGGGGCCAGGGCCTCGGGAGTTGAATCGGAGAAGTTCCAACCGGTGCCGAAAAAACGGCAATTAGCCCCGCGTGAGACACACTCCACATCACATGGTCATCACAAAGCCCGCGATTCGACCGGGCTGCGCTTCGGCGCGCGGTAACGTCGATTGAGTGCGTACTGACCAAATGCTGACCCGGCTGGAGCCGGTGTTCGCCCGGCTCGACCGGGAACCGGAGCGACCGGCCCATCTGCAGACTCCGCGGATGAGCCGGCATCGCGTCGTGCTTCTCGCATCGACCCTCGGCTTCTACGTCGCGATCGTCGTGGCCGTCCTGATGACGTCCTGGCTCGTCCGGCTGGACTGGCAGATCATGTTCTTCCGGCCCTACGAGCAGTGGCCGCAGCTGCACGCCTTCCTCGACTACCTGGTCGTGCTCGGCCAGCGCGGGCCCACGGCGGTGATGGTCGCGGCCTGGCTCGGCTGGCGCTCCTGGCGCCAGCACACCCTCCGCCCGCTGATCACCCTCGGCGTGGCGCTGCTGCTGCTGAACGTCACCGTGGGCTCCGTCAAGCTCGGCCTCGGCCGGCTCGGCCCGCACTACGCCACCCAGATCGGCTCCGCCGAACTCTTCGCGGGCGGCGATATATTCCCTTCCGGCCACACCGCCAACGCCGTCGTGACCTGGGGGATCCTGGCCTACCTGGCCTCCACCGTGGTCACCCGCCGGGTGCTGTCCGTGGTCTCCGCGATCGTCTCGCTGAGCGTCGGAGCCACCACCGTCTACCTCGGCACCCACTGGGTCTCCGACGTGCTGCTCGGCTGGTCCGCCGGGCTGCTGATCCTGCTGGCGCTGCCCTGGTTCGAGCCGCTCATCGCCCACGCCGAGGCCTACGTCTTCGGGCTGCGCGCACTGCTGCGGCGGCGCCTGGAGGACGGCCGGGTGTCCGACCCGGTCGCGGCCGCGCTCACCCCGCTGCTCTCGGCGGGCGGCAAGTGGCAGCTCCGGCGCACCTCCGACACCGGTGTCCCGGCGCCCGCGCAGACGCCTGCGGCGGCCCCGGTGGCCCCAGCCCCCGCCCCCGCCCCCGCCGGGCACGCTCCGGCGGCGCTGCGGCCCGCCGCGCACCCGACCGTGCGCCCGCACGTGATCCGGTCCGAGCGCACCCCGGCGACCCCGGCCGGCAGCCGCCGTCCGGTGCACACCGAGCGGGCCGGCGCCCGGCCGGCCGCGGCCCGCCCGGCCACCGGCGGCTGAGCCCGCAGCGCGCGGAACGGTACGCACACCCCACCCCGCGAGACGAAGGCGGGCCGGTTCTCGTGAACCGGCCCGCCTTCGTCGTTCATATGCCCGGCCCGTCAGCACTACGCCCGGAGGTTCCTCCGTACCGGGTCACACTTGTGTCACGAGTTGTCGACAGTCCAATGCCCGCGCGGCCTCTCTCGTATTCCCCTGGAGAACCGCCGAATTCCTGCCGGGATTTGCCGGAAAACCGGCCGGCCCCGACAAGTGAGTACCCCTCACTTTTCGTCGGGCAGGGCGGCTTCCAGGGCGCGACCGAGAAGGTCGCGCGCACCCCGGATCCGCTCGGTCAGCTCGACCGGCTCGACCACTTCGAACTCACAGCCGAGCAGCATGAGGTGAATCACCAGAACGTCCAGGCTCACCGCCCCGGTACGCAGCAGACAGCTGTGCGCGTCCACCGGCTCCAGGGCCCCGTCCGAGGGCCCGATGGTCCGCGCGGCCTCTTCGGCCGGGAGCCGCAGGCGCACCACCGCCTGGGCGGCGTACGCGCGCTGCGCCACGCCCTGGGAGACGTACGCGGCGAGGTCCTCGGCGGGCGCCGGGCGCGGGGTGAAGCGCGGGCCGTGCGGCGGCCGGGGTTCGATCCGGTCCGCCCGGAAGGTCCGCCAGTCCTCCCGGTCGAGGTCCCAGGCGACGAGGTACCAGCGCCGCTCGGTGCACACCAGCCGGTGTGGCTCAACAGTGCGACGTGTGACATTGCCATCGTGGTCCCGGTACCCGAAGCGCAGCCGCTCGCTGTCCCGGCAGACGGTGGCGAGCCCGGTCAGCACCGAGGGATCCACCGTGGACTGCTGCGGGCCGCGCAGCATCGGCACGGTGAACTCGTTCAGCGCGGAAACCCGCCGCCGCAACCGGGACGGCAGCACCTGCTCCAGTTTGGCGAGGGCCCGTACGGAGGCCTCCCCGATCCCCTCGACCCCATGGCCGGCGGCCGTCCGCAGACCCACGGCCACCGCGACGGCCTCGTCGTCGTCGAGCAGCAAGGGCGGCAGCTCGGCGCCCGCCCCCAGCTGGTATCCGCCGCCGGTCCCGGGGCTGGCGTTCACCGGGTACCCGAGCGCGCGCAGCCGGTCGACGTCCCGCCGCACGGTACGCGGCGTGATCCCGAGCCGGTCGGCCAGCGCGGCCCCGGTCCATTCGCGGTGGGCCTGCAACAGGGACAGCAGGCGCAACAGTCGTGCGGAGGTCTCCAGCATGCCCAGCAGTCTCCCCCGCCCCCACCCCGCTCAGCGCACCGGCCCCGGGCCCGGGCCCGGCACAACGGGACCGGGTACAACGGCAGCCGGAACGGGAGCGGCAGGAGCGGGAGCGGGAGCGGCAGGAGCGGGAGCGGGAGCGGCAGGAGCGGGAGCAACAGGAGCGGGTGCGGCAGCCGGCAAGGCCAGCAGCGTCCCCACCACCAACCGCTGCGGCCGCTCCCCGATCACCCCCCGGTTCGCCTTGTACAGCGCCCGCCACCCACCCCGCACCCTGCGCTTCCGCGCGATCCCCTCCAACGTGTCCCCGGCCCGCACCACGTGCATCCGCCCCGCCAGCCCGTACCGCTTCGCGCACACCGGCCAGGCCTCCCACCCCTGGATGCCGAGTACGTCCTCCGCCACCCGGATCTGCTGCTCCCGGCTGGCCAGGTCCGCCCGCGCCGCGTAGCCGAGCCCGCCGTGCTCCTCCCACGTCGGCTGGCGGAACTGCAGTCCCCCGTAGAAGCCGTTGCCCGTGTTGACCGCCCACCGCCCGCTGCTCTCGCAGTCGGCCACGCAGTCCCACGGCCACTTCCCGCCCGGCCCGCAGTCCCCCGGCCCGTCGCCGATGACCCCCGGCGAGCCGGGATGCGCGGCGCCCGCGGGCCCCGGCGCCGGCGGCGGAGGTGCCGCCCGGGCACCACCCGACGGCAGTACGGGCACCAGCGCGGCGGCGACTGCCACGGCGGCCCACCAGACCCGAAGACGCGGACCCAGACGGAGATCGGCCATCGCGTCACGCTACGCAGCTCCGTGTCCCCGCTCCGCCCGCCACGCGGCACACCCCGGCGGCCCCACCCGGTCGGCCGACCGCCGACGCTCCCCGAAACGACCAGCACCGGCCGACAACTGCGCACAAGCAAGCAACAGTTGCCACGAAAGAGAAGCCCCGGTCGACCGGTTCACTCCTCCGGGTGCCCGGTTCGATTCCGTTCCCTCAAACGGCGTGACCCCGGCCGCCGCTGCGGCGTTGATCCCGGCGAGCCGGGAGCCCCCCGGCCTCCGCACGAATGAGGAGTCACCCCGTGCCGCGCATGCTCGACGTCAGTGATGAGGTACGTGCCGAGATCGGTGACGAAGAAGCCGACAGGCTGCTCGCCGGTCCCGACGCTCCGGGCAGTTACGACTGCACGTCCTGCCGCACCCCCGGCGACCCGGAGAGCGACCCCACCAGCACGGTGCTGTTCGTCGGCGAGGAGACCGCCGTCCTCGCCTTCGCCCACGCCGGCTGCATCCCCTCCCAGGTCGTCTCCGTCTCCGAGGAGCAGCTCCAGGGCGCCGTCCGCAGCATCACCGGCGACAGCCCGGCCCCCGCGCCCGCCGCGGGCGAGGCCCCGCAGGAGGTCCCGGGCGGCCAGGCCGTTCTCGGCATCACCAGCGGCCTGGTCCTGATCGGCGGCGAGCTGCACCCCGCCCTGGTCGTCGAGCCGACCGCGCCGATCGCCCGCCCCGGCACCACCGGACCGGGCGACGACTTCCTGCCGCTCCTCATCGAGCAGGGGTTCATCCCCGTCACCGACACCAGCGAAGTCCCCTCCCCGCTCGGCGGCTGGTCGGTGCTCCTCGCGGGCGGCCAGCTGCACGCCGTGCTGCAGCCGGGCGCCGAGGGCGGCGCCCAGGTGGCCTGGTGGCAGGCGCACCAGGCGCTGAGCGTCACCGACGGCTGGCGGGCCGCCGTGAACAAGACCCAGCGCGTGCTCGTCTACGCCGCCCCCGTCGGCTCCATCGGCCAGCAGCCCCGCGAGGACCTGCTGCGCGACGCCCTGGACAAGGCGGCGGCAGGCGGCAAGCTGGTGGCCGCCTCGATGCCCCTGGCCGGTACGCCGGCCGCCTGATCCCCCGGCTTGCCGGGTCTCTCCTTCACCACCGAAGGCTGCCGTCCGCCCCTCACGAAGGGAGCCGGGCGGCATGCGCCGGGGGTACGCGGTCCGTCCCGCGTACCCCCGGCGATCTGCGTTTTCCGCCCCGTCACCCCGCATCCGCAGGGCGCCGGGTTCGTTGGCTGATACGTGCATTCATACGACCCCTCCCGCGCCCCGTCCTATTCGAGCAGCGTCCCCCCGATGCGCCCTTCACGGGACCGGGAGATCGCTCCGGCCGCCTCGCACACCCCGATCTACGACGCGCTGTACTCCGAGTACCTGCGCTCCTTCCGGGCCCTGCCGGGCGACCGTACGGGCGAGGAGGACCTCGGCTTCACCGCGTTCTCGTACGGCGGCTCGTACAGCGGCAGCGGCAGCGGCTGGAGCGGTTCGGCGTGGCAGCAGACCGACTCCTGGCAACCCTCGTACCCACCCACGCCGGTCCCGCAGCCCTCGTACGCCTACGCCGGCACCTCCGGATCCGGGTCCGGGTCCGGATACGGCGGCGGGCGGCAGCACCAGACCGGGATGCAGCACATCCCGGCGGCCCTGCCGCCCGCTCCGCGCCGGGGCTACTGATCCCGGAGCCCTACCGCTACCGCTGCTTCTTCTCGGCCCCTACTTCACTTCTTCTTCTTGTACTGGGCGCCGCGCTTCTCGCGCACCCGCACCGAGATGTGGATCGGGGTGCCCTCGAAGCCGAACTCCTCGCGCAGCCGGCGCTCGATGAAGCGCCGGTAGCCGTGCTCGAGGAAGCCGGAGGCGAAGAGGACGAACCGCGGCGGCTTGCTGCCCGCCTGGGTGCCGAACAGGATGCGGGGCTGCTTGCCGCCGCGGACCGGGTGCGGGTGCGCCGCGACGACCTCACCGAGGAAGGCGTTCAGCCGGCCGGTCGGGATGCGCGTCTCCCAGCCCTCGATGGCGGTCTCGATCGCCGGGACCAGCTTCTCCATGTGGCGGCCGGTGAGCGCGGAGACGTTCACCCGGGGCGCCCAGGCGACCTGCTGCATCTCGGTCTCGATCTCGCGCTCGAGGTAGTAGCGGCG
This sequence comes from Streptomyces sp. NPDC003042, assembly GCF_053591315.1. Classification (NCBI taxonomy): domain Bacteria; kingdom Bacillati; phylum Actinomycetota; class Actinomycetes; order Kitasatosporales; family Streptomycetaceae; genus Streptomyces; species Streptomyces sp. NPDC003042. Next base: position 47,446 of record NZ_JBSFTP010000021.1, on the reverse strand, counting down.
CTCCTCGTCGAGCTCGTCCCACTTGTTGTACGCGATCACGATCGCGCGGCCCGACTCGACGGCCATCGTGATGATGCGCTGGTCCTGGACGCTGATGTTCTCGGTCGCGTCGATCAGGATGACCGCGACCTCCGCCTTCTCGACAGCGGCGGCCGTGCGCAGCGAGGCGTAGTAGTCGGCGCCCTGCTGGAGGTGCACCTTCTTGCGGATGCCGGCGGTGTCGACGAACTTCCAGGTGACGCCACCGAGTTCGATCAGCTCGTCGACCGGGTCGCGGGTGGTGCCGGCCATCTCGTTGACGACGACGCGGTCCTCCTTCGCGACCTTGTTCAGGAGCGAGGACTTGCCGACGTTCGGGCGGCCGATCAGGGCGATGCGGCGCGGGCCGCCGGGGGCGGCGCCGCCGAAGGTCTGCGGGGGTGCGTCCGGCAGCGCTTCGAGGACGGCGTCGAGCATGTCGCCCGTACCGCGGCCGTGCAGCGAGGAGACCGGGTGCGGCATGCCGAGGCCCAGCGACCACAGCGAGGCCGCGTCGGACTCGCCGCTCACGCCGTCGACCTTGTTGGCGCACAGCACGACGGGCTTCTTGGCCCGGCGCAGCAGCCGGACGACGGCCTCGTCGGTGTCGGTGGCGCCGACCTTGGCGTCCACGACGAAGACGACCGCGTCGGCGGCCTCGATGGCGTACTCGGCCTGGGCGGCGACGGAGGCGTCGATGCCGAGGACGTCCTGCTCCCAGCCGCCGGTGTCGACGACCTTGAAGCGGCGGCCGGCCCACTCGGCCTCGTACGTGACGCGGTCGCGGGTGACGCCAGGCTTGTCCTCGACGACGGCCTCGCGGCGGCCGATGATGCGGTTCACCAGGGTCGACTTGCCGACATTCGGGCGGCCGACGACGGCGAGCACCGGAAGCGGGCCGTGGCCCGCCTCCTCGATCGCACCTTCGACATCCTCGATGTCGAAGCCTTCTTCCGCGGCGAGCTCCATGAACTCCGCGTACTCGGCATCGCCGAGTGCTCCGTGGTCGTGCTGGTCGTTCATGAAGTCCGTTCCTCGTCGTTCGTGGTGGTCGGTGGCCCCCGCGCAGCGCGGTTCCACTACTGGTTCAAGTCTCGCTCAGCGCCCGGTGAGGCGCTTGGCGTCGGCCAGGTGGGCGGTCAGCCTGTCCTGGATGCGTACGGTGGCCCGGTCGAGCGCGGTGCGCGTACGGCTTCCCGTGCCGTCCCCGGCGTCGAAGGCGGAGCCGAAGACGACGTCGACCCGGCTCCTGAGCGGCGGCAGCCCCTTGACGAACCGTCCCCGGGCCTCGGTGCTGCCCAGGACGGCGACGGGCACTATCGGGGCGCCGCTGCGGACCGCGAAGTACGCGAGCCCTGCTCGCAGCGACGCGAAGTCGCCGTCGCCCCGGGTGCCCTCGGGGAAGATCCCCAGCGCCCCGCCGTTGTCGAGCACACCCAGTGCGCGGGTGACGGCGGTCCGGTCGGTGCCCGTCCGGTCCACCTTGACCTGCCCGATCCCGTCGAGGAAGGGGCCGAGGGGGCCGATGTAGGCCTCCTTCTTGATCAGGAAGTGCAGCGGCCGCGGTGCGGTGCCCATGACCATCGGGCCGTCGATGTTGTGCGAGTGGTTCACGGCGAGGATGACCGGGCCGGACGCGGGCACCTTCCAGGCGCCCAGCACACGCGGCTTCCACAGGCCGTACATGAGCCCGATGCCGATGCGCCTGCCGACCGCCGCACCCTTGAGGGAGGGCGTTCCTCTCACTTGCGGCCCGCCCGCTCCCCGGTGCGCCCGGTCGCGCTCCGCCGCTCTTCGCCGTTGGTCGCGCTCCGCCTCGACTCCGCTCCGGCCGAGTGCTCCTCGCTCGTACCTCGCTCGGAACCCTCAACCTGCGCTGCGTCTCGGCTCCGCCGCTCTTCGACCAGGGTGACGACGCACTCGATGACCTGGTCCAGCGTGAGGTCGGTGGTGTCCACCTCGACGGCGTCGTCCGCCTTGGCCAGCGGGGACGTCTTGCGGCCGGAGTCGGCCGCGTCCCGCTTGACCAGGGCTTCCCTGGTCGCCGCGAGGTCCGCGGCCTCCTTGCCGCGCAGCTCGCCGCTGCGGCGGGCGGCACGCGCCTCCGGGGAGGCGGTCAGGAAGACCTTGAGGTCGGCGTCGGGCAGGACGGTGGTGCCGATGTCCCGGCCCTCCACGACGATCCCCTCGCCGGCCCCGGCCGCCTCGGCGGCGATGGAGCGCTGGAGGTCCGTGATGAGGGTGCGCACCTCGGGGACGGCGCTGACGGCGCTGACCTTCGAGGTGACGTCCTGGGTCCGGATCGGGCCGGAGGCGTCCAGGCCGTCGACGGTGATGGTGGGCGCGGCCGGATCCGTACCGGACACGATGGCCGGCTTGCCGGCGGCGACGGCGATGGCCTGCGGGTCGTCGGTGTCGACGCCGTTGGTGATCATCCACCAGGTGATGGCCCGGTACTGGGCACCGGTGTCCAGGTAGCGCAGCCCGAGCTTGGCGGCCACGGCCTTGGAGGTGCTGGACTTGCCCGTGCCGGAGGGACCGTCGATGGCGACGATCACGGCGGACGGAGCTGCGGTTTCCACGGTGCGGGCACCTTCCTGGTTGCACGTACGTGTCCGGGCGCGCCAAAAGCGCCCCTCCCCAGGTTACCGGCCCCTCGGACGGTCTCTTGCCGGTCTCGCGCCCCCGGCCCCCTCCACAGCGGTCCGACCGGCCATCCGTCCCGCACCGCAGGCCTCGGAGGACCCGCCGGCTACTGCTGGCGCAGCGCCCAGCCGCGCTCCCGCAGCTCGGCCTCCAGGACCGCCACGGCGCGCGGCTCCACCATCAGCTGGACCAGACCCGCCTGCTGGCCGGTCGCGTGCTCGATCCGGACGTCCTCGATGTTGACCCCGGCCCGGCCCGCGTCCGCGAAGATCCGGGCCAGCTCACCGGGCCGGTCGCTGATGAACACGCCGACCGTCTCGTACGCCATGGGCGCCGCGCCGTGCTTGCCGGGGACCCGTACCCGCCCGGCGTTGCCGCGCTTGAGGACGTCCTCGATGCCCGCGGCGCCTTCCCGGCGCTTGGCCTCGTCGGCGGACTGGAGCCCGCGCAGTGCTTCCACGGTCTCCTCCAGGTCGGCGGCGATCCCGGTGAGGACGTCGGCCACCGGCCCCGGATTCGCCGACAGGATCTCCACCCACATCCGCGGATCCGAGGCCGCGATCCGCGTCACGTCGCGGATGCCCTGCCCGCACAGCCGCACCGCGGTCTCGTCCGCCTCCTCCAGGCGGGCCGCGACCATGCTGGAGACGAGCTGCGGGGTGTGCGAGACCAGCGCCACCGCCCGGTCGTGCGCGTCCGCGTCCATCACCACGGGAACGGCCCGGCACAGCGCGACCAGCTCCAGGGCTAGGTTCAGCACCTCGTGGTCGGTGTCCCTGGTGGGGGTCAGCACCCAGGGGCGGCCCTCGAAGAGGTCGGCCGTCGCGGCCAGCGGCCCGGAGCGCTCCTTGCCGGCCATCGGGTGGGTGCCGATGTACGCCGTCACGTCCGCGCCCAGCGCGGCGAGCTCGCGGCGCGGTCCGCCCTTGACGCTGGCCACGTCCACGTAGGCGCGGGCCGTCCCGCGTCCGATCGCGTCCGCGAGGGCCGCCGCCACGTGGGCCGGCGGTACGGCGACGATGGCGAGGTCGACCCTGCCCTCGGGGGCCTCGTCCGTACCGGCGCCCAGGGAGGCGGCCGTACGGGCCTGCGCCGGGTCGTGGTCGACGAGGTGGACGTGGATCCCGCGGGCGGTCAGGGCGAGCGCCGCGGAGGTGCCGATCAGTCCGGTTCCGATGACGACGGCGGTTCTCACGGGGCGCTCCAGGGTGATCGCGTAACGGCAGGGCCTGACTCAGGGTAGCCAGCCCTCCGCGCGGCGGGGGCCCGGCGGCCGCCCCGTGGACGGGCGCCGGGCCCTCGCGGACCGCGCGAGGCGTTTGTCAGTAGGCCTGCGCCCTGATGATCTCCTCCAGCGAGCCGGACGGCACCTGCCCCTCGGGGGTCAGCTTGTCGACGGCGTTGGGCAGCGCATCGGCGATGGAGCCGAGGTCATTACCCGCCATGGTCACGCCTTTCGCAGAGGGACCGGGCCGCGCGGTGAGCGGCGTACCCGGCTTCGGGACACGGACAATGTGACCCATACCGGATGGCGCTGCCACTGGGCGCGGGCGTGGTCCGGGCTGCGGTAGAACCATGGGCATGATCTTCCACCTCGTCCCGCTCGCCGACTGGACCGCCGCGCCAGGCCTTCCGTACGCCCCGCCCTCGCTCGAGTCCGAGGGTTTCGTGCACTGTTCGGCGGACCGCCCCACGGCGCTCGCGATCGCCGACGCCCATTACCGCGAGGTGCCGGGGACGCTGCTCGCGGTGGAACTCGACGAAGACGCCCTGACCGCCGAGGTCCTCCGGGAGGGTGAGTCGGGCGGCCGCTACCCGCACGTCCACGGCCCGTTGAACCGGGAGGCGGTGGTCCGCGTGTGGGAGGTCGTACGCACTCCCGGCAGTCCTGCCGCACTGGCCCCCTGGCAGCCGGGAGGGTGAGACGGCGCGGCGGACTTCTCCTGGAGCCCGCCGCACGCCAGGATGCTGCTCGCATCCGGCCGAACAGCTTGAGGAGACCAGCCATGAGCGAGAACCCCACGCACACCGCCCGGCGTACGGTACTGACGGCGGGCGCGGCCACCTTGGCGGGCGGGGCGATCGCCGCCTGCGGCGGCGGTGACGGCGGGACGAAGCCGAAGGACGAGGACGGCGCGGCCACCCCTCCCCCGGCGGACACCCCCGCGGCCGGGAAGACCATCGCCAAGGCGGCGGACGTACCGGTCGGCGGCGGCACGATCCTCAAGGACGACAAGCTCGTCATCACCCAGCCCACGGCCGGGTCCTTCCGCTGCTTCACGGCGGTCTGCACCCACCAGGGCTGCCTGGTGAACAAGGTGGGGAACGGCACCATCGACTGCGCTTGCCACGGCAGCAAGTTCAGCGCCACGGACGGCGCGGTCGACAAGGGCCCCGCCACCCGCCCTCTGGCGGAGAAGAAGATCGCGATCGCGGCGGACGGCAGTATCTCGCTCGCATGACGGCGGGCCCTGCCCCTACGCTCCCCGGATGGACGATCTGACGCTGGTACGGGACCACACGGTCTACTCGTGCGTGATGGGCTCCCGGGCGTTCGGTCTGGCGACGGAGGCGAGCGACACCGACAGGCGCGGTGTCTACCTCGCCCCCACGCCGCTGTTCTGGCGGTTCGAGAAGCCGCCCACGCATGTGGAGGGGCCCCGGGACGAGGAGTTCTCCTGGGAGCTGGAACGCTTCTGCGAACTCGCCCTGCGCGCCAACCCGAACATCCTGGAGTGCCTGCACTCCCCCCTGGTGGAACAGGTCACCCCGGTCGGCGAGGAACTGCTCTCCCTGCGCGGCGCCTTCCTCTCCCGTCGGGCCCACACCACCTTCACCCGCTACGCCGTCTCCCAGCGCGCCAAACTCCTCGCCGACCTCCGCATCCACGGCGCCCCGCGCTGGAAGCACGCCATGCACCTGCTGCGCCTGCTCCAGTCCTGCCGCGACCTCCTGCGCACGGGCCGCCTGACCATCGACGCGGGCCCCCACCGCGACCGCTTCCTCGCGGTGAAGCGGGGCGAACTCACCTGGGACGAGGTCGAGTCCTGGATGGCCCGCCTGACGGAGGAGTCCGACACCGCCCTGGCCGCCACTGCCCTGCCCCCCGAACCGGACCGCGCCCGCGTCGAGGACTTCCTCCTGCGTACCCGCCGCGCGTCGGCCGGCTAGTCGAAGTCGCACTCTCCGGCGGCCGGGTGCGCTTCGCGGGGATCACGGGCTGCTTCGAACCACTGGGCCATCCGGTCCCGGAATTCCACGTCAGGGGCGCGCGCGAACAGCCGCGCGGCTCTCCCGAAGACCGCCCGGGGCCTGCCCGGGCGCTCTTCGTGGGTCACGCGTCCCAGAGGGCGCCGAAGGCGAGGAGCTCGTCGCGGTACTCGATGCGGCCCTCCCAGTCGCGCGGCCAGACGTCCGCGCCGAGGTGGGCTCCCGCGAAGGCGCCGACCAGGCAGGCGATCGAGTCGGAGTCCCCCGCCGTGCAGGCCGCGCGGCGCAGGGCCAGGAGGGGCTCCTGCGGGAAGAGCAGGAAGCACTGGAGGGCGGTGGCCAGGGCCTCCTCCGCGATCCAGCCGTCGCCCGTCGTGAGACAGGGATCGGTCTCCGGGGAGGGCGAGCGCAGGGCGGCGGCCAGGCGGTCCAGGACGCCCAGGCACTCGTCCCAGCCCCGCGCGATGAAGGATTCCGGCGAGGCGTCGGACGCCGTACGCGTCCAGAGGTCGCCGAGCCAGCGCTCGTGGTAGCGGGTGCGGTTCTCCAGGGCGTACGAGCGCAACTGCCCGACCAGGCCCGTCACCTCCGCGCCGTCGGCCAGCAGCCGGACGGCCCGCGCCGTGAGGTCGGAGGCGGCCAGCGCCGTCGGGTGCCCGTGGGTGAGGGCCGACTGGAGCTGGGCGGCGCCGGCCCGCTCCTCCTCGGTCCAGCCGGGAACCAGACCCACGGGCACCACGCGCATGTTCGCGCCGCAGCCCTTGGAGCCCATCTGGCTGGCGTCGCGCCAGTCGCGCTCGGGATGGTCGAGCAGCCGGCAGGCCGTCAGGCACGTGTTGCCCGGGGCGCGGTTGTTCTCCGGGGAGTGGTACCAGTCCACGAACTCCTCCCGCACCGGCCGGGCCAGGCGCAGCGGGCCCACCCGGCCGCGCTCGGCGGCCGTCCGCATGCCGCGCGCCAGGGCCAGCGTCATCTGGGTGTCGTCCGTGACGATCGCCGGGCGGGGCAGCTTCATCTCCCGCCAGGGGCCGGTCTTGGCCAGGATCGAGGGGACGTCGTTGAACTCCGTCGGGAAACCGAGGGCGTCGCCCAGCGCCAGGCCGATCAGGGCGCCCGTCGCGGCCCGCTTGGTCGCCGTCTTCATCATGGTGTGTGTCCTTCCGGGGGTCGGAGCAGGGGCGGGTGCAGTGTGGTCGCCGGTCCCTGCCGGTAGAGGGCGGCGGGTTTGCCACGGCCTCCGGTCAGCCGGGCGGCGCCCGGCACGGCCTCGACGAAGCCGGGCGTGGCCAGCACCTTGCGGCGGAAGTTCGGGCGGTCCAGGACGGTGTCCCAGACGGTCTCGTAGACGGCCTGGAGTTCGCCCAGGGTGAATTCGGGTGGGCAGAAGGCGGTGGCGAGGCACGTGTACTCCAGCTTCGCGCGGATCCGCTCCCGCGCGTCGGCCAGGATCACCGCGTGGTCGAAAGCCAGAGCCGTCGGCGGACCGGCCTCCCCGACCGGCACCCAGCGGGCCCGGTCCGCGTCGCCGCCGCCCTCCTCCGCCGGTTCCGGCATGTCGGGGACCAGCGCGGTGAAGGCGACCGAGACGACCCGCATGCGGGGGTCCCGGTCCGGTTCGCTGTAGGTGCGCAGCTGTTCCAGGTGCAGGGCCGCGACCACCTCCCGCGACAGGCCGCTCTCCTCGGCCAGTTCGCGGCGGGCGGCCACTTCGGCGGACTCCCGGGGCAGGATGAAGCCGCCCGGCAGGGCCCAGGCCCCCGCGTACGGCTCCTGACCGCGCCGGATCAGCAGGACGTGCAAGGCGCCGCCGCGCACGGTGAAGACGGCGAGGTCGACGGTCACCGCGAACGGCTCGAAGGCGTAGGGGTCGTAGCCGTTCACCGCCGCTCCCCCGATGTCCGATCGGGCAGCGCCTTCTCCGGCAGCGGGTCCGCGAAGTACCACCCCTCGGCCAGCAGTTCGTCGACCGCCGCCACGGCCGCCGCCAGCCGCGCCTCACGATCCCCCCGTACGACCAGGAAACGCTTCCCGGTGCGCGCGAGTTCCTCGCGGAAGCGGCCGGTCATCCAGGGCCTCAGCTGCGGCCCGTCCCGCAGCCCGTCGTCCTCGAAGGGCACGTCCGTGTCGTCCGTCAGCAGGTACAGGTCCCGCCGGGACAGCCCGGCGATCTTCTCGACCTCCGCGTTCCGGCCGCCCAGGTACCGCTCGTACCAGATCCCGGTGGCGAAGGAGTCCGTGTCGCAGAACAGCACCGGCGAGCCCAGCCGGGCCGCCCGCTCCTCCGCCGCGTCCTGGCGCCGCGCGATCAGCGGGAACTCCTCCGAGGTGAAGGAGACCTCCGCCCACGAGGCCGCCGGGTCCACCGCCCGCGCGGCCGCCAGCTTCTCCTCGCTGTACGCGCGCCCGTACTCGCGGACCCAGCCGGTCTTCGCCCATACCCCGCCCCGGCGCCGGTAGTGCGCCGCCAGGGCCCGCGAGAGCGTCGTGGTGCCCGTGGACTCGGCGCCGAGTACGACGACCCGCCGCGTGAGGGAGGCCCGTACGGCCGGCCCCAGGAACTCCCAGCACTCCACCGGGTCCGCCCGCACCGCCGTCCCCGACACCGGGAACAGCGTCCGCGCCGGGTCCACGCACACCTCCCGGGCGCCGAACCGCCGCGCGAGCTCGGCCCCGTACGCCTCGGAGGTGAAGACGGCGTCCACCGGCCGGTCCACCGCTCCCCGGAAGATCGCCATGTGCGCCTCCCAGACCGCCGGCTCGTGCAGGTCGACGGGGATGTCGTCCACCGCGCCGACCACCCGCGCCCCGGGGTGGGCCTCGCGCATCCAGGCGACCCGGTCGGCGAGCGGCACCGACTCCACCGAGGCCGCGCACACCAGCACGGTCAGCCGCTCGCACTGGTCCTGGGCGGTCCGCACCAGGTGGTGGTGCCCGGCGTGCGGCGGGTAGAACTTGCCCAGCACCAGCCCGTGCCCGAACCGCTTCCCGGCGCCGCTCATGCCGTCGCCTCCAGGACCGTACGGGCGCCCCGTGCCGGCAGCGTGCGCCGCCAGCCGACCAGCCCGGCCACGCACAGGGCGAGGAAGCCGACGTAGAGGAGCGAGGTCAGGTAGAGCCCCTTGTACGCGTACAGCGGGATGTAGACGAGGTCGGCGGCGATCCACAGCCACCAGGACTCGACGAGCTTGCGGCACTGCCCGTAGGTGGCCATGAGCGAGAGCCCGGTGGTCAGGGCGTCCCAGAACGGGACGGTGGAGTCGGTGGCCCGGTCCAGCAGCAGGGTCAGCGCGCCGACCCCCACCGCCCCCGCCACGAGCAGCCAGGCCCATTCGGCGCGCGTGGTGCGGCGCACCGGCAGGGCGCCGTCGGTTCCTGGTCCACCCCCGTGGGTCCAGGACCACCAGCCGAACGCGGCGAGGGCGATGAAGACGATCTGGAGCCCGGCGTCGGCGTAGAGGCCGGCCTGCGAGAAGAGCACGATGAAGAAGATGTTGTTGGCGATGCCGACCGGCCAGTTGGCGATGTGCTGCCGGGCCACCAGCCAGACGCAGACGGCGCCCGTGGCGAAACCGAGGACCTCGGTCCAGCTCGTACTCCAGCCCATGACGGCCCCGCTCTCTTTAATAGTCACTGTGACTATAAACAGAGATCGCGGGTCACGACAAGCGCATTGCTACATGCGAGCGGCGAGATCCAGGCAGCGGCATGCAAAGAACCCGCGGCGCCGGAGGGCACCGCGGGTTCCGAGGGCTGAGCCGAAGGCCTACAGGCCGACCTCGCGCATCAGCATGCCGACCTCGGTGTTGGTCAGGCGGCGCAGCCAGCCGGACTTCTGGTCGCCGAGCTCGATCGGCCCGAAGGACGTCCGTACGAGCTTCTCGACCGGGAAGCCGGCCTCCGCCATCATGCGTCGCACGATGTGCTTGCGGCCCTCGTGGAGGGTCACCTCGACCAGGTAGTTCTTGCCGACCTGGTCGACGACGCGGAAGTGGTCGGCGCGGGCGTACCCGTCCTCCAGCTCGATGCCGTCCTTGAGCCGCTTGCCGATCTCGCGGGGCAGCGGGCCGGTGATCGCGGCGACATAGGTCTTCTTCACGCCGTACTTCGGGTGCGTGAGGCGGTGGGCCAGCTCACCGTGGTTGGTGAGCAGGATGATGCCCTCGGTCTCGGTGTCGAGCCGGCCGACGTGGAAGAGACGCGTCTCACGGTTGGTGACGTAGTCGCCGAGGCACTGGCGGCCGTCCGGGTCCTCCATGGTGGAGACGACGCCGGCGGGCTTGTTCAGCGCGAAGAACAGGTACGACTGGGTGGCGACGGTCAGGCCGTCCACCTTGATCTCGTCCTTCGGCAGGACGCGCTTGCCCTGCTCCAGCACGATCTCGCCGTTGACCTCGACGCGGGCCTGCTCGATGAGCTCCTCGCAGGCGCGGCGCGAACCCATGCCGGCGCGGGCGAGCACCTTCTGCAGACGCTCACCCTCCTCCTCGGCACCCGGGAAGGTCTTGGGCGTCTTGATCACGGGCTTGTCCGCGTACCGGTCGCGCACGCGCTCCTCGATCCGCGCGTCCAGCTCACGCGGACGGGACTGGCCGCTGCGGCTGCCCGGACCGCGGCGCGGGCCGCCGGCTCCGCCGATGCCCGGGGTCTTGGAGGTCTTGGGGCCGCCCTTGGCACCACCGCGCGCGGCCGCGCCACGGGCGCCGGAGCCACCGCGGGGGGCGTCGGCCGCGCCACGGGCACCGCCGCCGCCGGCCTTGGCGCCGCCGCGGCCGTTGCGCTCGCCCTCGGGGCCGACGTCGTAACGGCGCTCCTCGGGGCGCGGGTTACGGGGGCGCTGGGGCGCCTGGTCACGGTCACGCTCTCGCGAACCGCCCGCGCCGGAGCCGCCACCGCTGGAGCTTCCGCCGCGGTAGCCACCGCCGGAGCTGCCACCGCTGGAGCTCCCACCGCGGTAGCCACCACTGGAGCTGCCACCGCTGGAGCTCCCACCGCGGTAGCCACCACTGGAGCTGCCACCACTGGAGCCGCCACTGCGGTATCCACCGCCCGCGCCGGAGCTGCCACCGCTGGAGCTCCCACCGCGGTACCCACCACTGGAGCTGCCACCACTGGAGCCGCCACCGCGGTATCCACCGCCCGCGCCGGAGCTGCCGCCTCGGGAGTTACCACGCCCGGCGCCACCGCCGCCGCTGCTGTTCCTGTTGCCGCCGCCGTTGCCGTTACCGCTGCTTCGCATCAAATGTTCCGTCGTCTTGTCGTCGTCATTCACTGGTGTCCGGGGCGTACTCTGCGTCCGGATCGAACGACGGCACACCTTCTTGCGTCTCGGCTTCGATCGCGTCCGCCTCGGGGAGGAAGGGCGCGAGCTCCGGGAGCTCGTCCAGGCCTCGAAGGCCCATACGCTCCAGAAAGTAGTTCGTCGTCCTGTACAGGATCGCACCTGTTTCGGGTTCCGTGCCCGCCTCGGCCACCAGACCCCGCTGCAAGAGGGTCCGCATGACCCCGTCGCAGTTGACTCCGCGGACCGCCGAGACCCTCGACCGGCTCACCGGCTGGCGGTACGCGACGACCGCCAGGGTCTCCAGGGCCGCCTGGGTGAGACGGGCCTGCCGGCCGTCCAGGACGAAGGCCTCGACGGCCTCGGCGTACTCGGGGCGGGTGTAGAACCGCCAGCCTCCGGCGACCTGCCGCAGCTCGAACCCCCTGCGCTGTACGGCGTACTCGTCCGCGAGCTCACCGAGGGTGTCCGCGACCTCGCGCGGGGTGCGGTCGAGGACTTTGGCGAGGTGCTCCACCGTCGCGGGCTCGTCCACGACCATCAGGACGGCCTCCAGGGCCCCCTTCAGCTCCGTCTCCCGTGTCATTCGCTCACTCGCTCACTTCCACGATCCGGTCGAACTCGTCCGTCACCGTCGGCATCCCGTCGCCGTCCCCGCCGGTCCAGCGCACGGTGAGCGTGCCCAGTGCCTCTTCCTGGTCGAGGACCACAGCCTTCTCCCGGTAGAGCTCCAGGAGGGCCAGGAACCGGGCGACGACGGTGAGGGTGTCCGGGGCGTCCTCGGTCAGGTCCTGGAACGTCGCCTCGCCGCGCGCCTTGAGCACGCGCACGACGAGCCCCGCCTGCTCCCGCACGCTGACCAGGGGGGCGTGGATGTGGTCCACATAGACCTCGGGGGCTGCCCTGGGCCGCATGGCCTGCACGGCGAGCCGGGCGAAGCCCTCGGCGCCGATGCTGATCACCACCTCGGGCAGCAGCTCGGCGTGGTGCGGCTCCAGGCCGACGGTACGGGGGTAGCGCTTGCCCTCGTCCTCCACCCGGAGCTCGAAGATCTCGGCGATCCGCTTGTACGCCCGGTACTGGAGCAGCCGGGCGAAGAGCAGGTCACGGGCCTCCAGCAGGGCGAGGTCCGCCTCGTCCTCGACCTCCGCGGCGGGCAGCAGCCGGGCGGCCTTCAGATCGAGCAGGGTGGCCGCCACGACGAGGAACTCGGTGGTCTGGTCGAGGTCCCAGTCGGGCCCCATGGCGCGGATGTACGCCATGAACTCATCCGTCACCTGTGACAGTGCAACCTCGGTGACGTCGAGCTTGTGCCGCGAGATCAACTGGAGCAGCAGATCGAAGGGCCCCTCGAAGTTGTCCAACCGCAACGTGAACCGCCCACCACCTCCGGCGCCGGTCGCGCGTACCTCCCCGCCGACCGTACCGGCGCTCTCGGTCCCGCCGACACCGGTCCCGCAGGCCTCGGCACCTGCCCCCTCCAGCCCGGACGCCTCCTGCATCTCCGCGCCGGGGGCGTCCGTATCCGCCGCCGGTGCCTCGCCGTCGGGGATTCCGGCGCCACCCGCGTCGCGGGCCCGCGTGCCGGGGGCCCGGGCCACGCACGTCTCCGCGCCCGGGAACTCGCTGCCGGGGCCGTCGCAGCCGGCCGCCGTGCCAGGGGCCTCCGCCCCGCGGACGTCGATACCAGGGGCGTCCTCGGCGGCCGGGACCCCGCTGTCCCCGGTCTCGGCGTCGGCCGCCTCCGGGCGCGAGGCATTCCTGTCGGGGGTTCCCGTGCCAGGGGTGTCCGTACGGGGGGCCTGCGTGCCGGGACGGAGCTCGGCGGGGCCGTGGACGGCGTGTGGGGGGTGGGGGGGCTCCGCCCCACTCCCGGACGGCCCCCGGCCTGCAGTGGACGCCCCAGGGCCCCGGCCCAGGCTCCGGCGGACCGGGCGGGCAGCGTCGTCGTTCGGGGGCATGGGCGGTCCATGGGGCGGCTGAGGCTTCGGGGAGGCGGGCGGGTCTGCCCACGGCAGCGTCTCTGATCAGCTTAGTGATCCTGTGCCAGACACGGTGTCTGGCGGCGGGATGTCCCATCGTGGAGGGGTGGCGTGGGCGTGCAGGTGGAATCCCGCGCCCAGTGCCGCTCCTCGTGGCCGGTGTCGGCTGGTGGGTGTGCTGATCGTCGTCACGTCCTGGTGCCGGTGGGCTGCGCGGGGCAGCCGGGTCCGGTCCGTGTGAGCGTGTCCCTCCGGACGCTTTCCCGCCGGACCTGTGGGTCTGGCGGGGGAGGGTGCCCTGCGTCGCCTGGGCGCGGGGCGTGCTGTCTGTCGCCGGGTGGAGCCGGTCTTGGACCGGTCGGCGCGGCTGGTCCTGGGCACGGTGGGTGTGATGACCGCGCCCGCTTCGAGAGTGTCCACGACCGTGCGGATGGCCATGACGCCGGTGGTCCGGTCGGTGACGGTCTTGGTCTGGTGGGCCAGGCCCCGTGCTGCGATGCGCCGCCAGGCGCCCTGGTCGCGGTCTCCCTGCCAGGAGCAGGACGGGCAGATGGCCCATTTCCAGCCCGGGACGGTGGGCCGGTCGGGGGCTTTGCGGTGCCGCAGCGGGGTGAGGCATTGGGGGCAGTGTTTGGAGGTGTTGCGTGCCGGGACGGTGACCACGGCGATACCCGTCTCGGACGCGAGGTGCCGCATCCGCTCCACGATCTGCCCGCGTACCTGCTGGGACAGACGGGTGTTGTGGGTGCGGCCCATGCCACGGGCTTCCATGGAGCGCAGGTCCTCGACGTAGATGACGCTCGCCCCCGCGGCGATGGCCTGATCCACTGCCCACCTGGCGGCGGCCTGGGCCAATGCGTCGTTGAGGTTCGAGCGGCGCGCGGAGACGTAACCGATCTCATTGCTCAGAACCGTGTGCTTGGCGGCCAGGGCATGCTGCTCATCCCCGGCTGTCAGCCGCTGGTGGTGATCGGCCTTGGCATGCAGGCGTTCGCCCTGGCGTCGCAGGCGGTGCTGCTTGGCGAGAACCCCGGCCGCCCGGAACATGCCCCCGGCCCCGAGTGCGGTGATCCGCCCGTCGCCGTGGAGGCGGGCCACACCCGCGCTCAGCAGGGTGTTGAGGCCCCAGTCCACACCGAGCGCGACCGTGTGCCCGGTTCGGGCCGGTTTCGGCACCGGGTGGGTGTAGGCGAGCTCGGCGCGGACGCGGCCCTGGTGCGGGCGCAGGGTGGGCAGGTGCAGCACCGCACCCGCGGGGATCGTGGGCGGCAGGGAGATGGGGCAGGACACCCATGCCCAGTCCTTGTACGACCGTGGGCCGGGGCGGGTGGGCAGCTGCAAGCGCAACAGCGCACGGCCCGGCTCGGTCTCGTGACGTTCAATGGTGGCCTGCTGCCCGTCACAAGCCGACAGCAGCAGCAACCGCGCCGCTCTGGGCGCACTCTCCATCTCGAACAGATCGGCGGGCATCCGGTCGTGCTTCCTGGCGTACGCGGCGATCTGCCGGGTGCGGGAGGTGATGACGCTGGATGGAAGGTGCTGCCCGCCCGGTACCGCCGCACGCACCCGGTCCCACTCCTCGGGCGTGCGCTTGCCGGGGTCGGCGGGCCACGCCTTGAGTACCCCGGCGGTCAGGTCGCCCCGCCAGTTCGCCGACCGCAGCAAGCGTCCGGCCTGCTCCTGCGCCATGCGGACGATCCGGTCATTGACCCGGATATCTTCGGGCGGCCGGGCGCTCCAGCCCAGACGACGCAGAGCCATCCACGCGTTCGACGGCAGCTTCCGCCCGCCCGTGTCCTCCCCGGAGGCCAGCACATCCACATCGGGGGCGTTCCAGCCGTCGGCCAGCAGCTCCGTGACCATGGCGGCCACCAGACCGGCAGCCCAGCCGACCCGCTCCGCCAGCACGGAGACCGCCAGCAGCTCACCGGTCTTCTCGTCCACACCCGTCCGCAACAGGCCACGGGCACAAGCAGTCCGGGCGGTCTGACCCACGGCGAGCGACACCTTGCGACTCAACGCCCACCTCCCCCGCCGCCAGTGCTGTCAACCGATCAACGACACCCCACGCGAAAGGTCACCCATTCGACCCACGAACCCACATCCGGCACCCACGCACGACGGACACCACCGCGAGAACACACCACGATCACTACGGATCCCTTAAGGAACTACGTGAGCCTAACCAGGGCCGGGCCCGTCCTGCGGGAGTGGCGCAGCCGGGCCGGGCGGGGCACCCGCCTAGGGGGTGTTTCCGGGAACGGCCGGACGGCAGGCCGTCCTCACGGTCGGCACCGCCGCGGTCTGTCCGAAGGACCGGCGGACGCGGCAGCTGCGGGGACCGTGTCCCACGGATGTTCGAGCCGGCCCGTCGGCAGGCGGCGCCTCAGCTCCCGGAACGGGTTCCCCCGACCCCGCAGGCGCACACCTCGAAGTCAGCAGCACCCGGGCAGCCCAACCGTCGACAGCCGGCGGCCCGCGCCCGGCGGGTCAGCGCCCACAAGCCGCGTCTCCAGTCCCAGCGACCAGCCACCGGCCCGTCAGGCTGGCACCTGGGCAGCTCGACCCTCGGCAGACGGTGGCTCGCGCCCGGCGGTCAGCGCCCCACGCCAGCCGCGTCCCCGGTCCAGGGACGGATCAGCGGCCGGCGGCAGCATCGGCATCGGCGCCCGGCAGCGGACCGCTCAGCAGTCGACAGGACGCGGTTCGGGGCAGCGGCCTCGGAGTCGGTACCCGGGGCCGGGAGACAGGACGGCTCGGGCTCCCGCCAGCGGGGCGTCCGGCCGGTCAGCGGCCTCGGAGGCGGCGGACCAGGATGCTGGCGTCACCGCGGGATTCCAGGTCCGCCAGGACCACCGCCACCGCCTCGCGGACGATGCGGCCGCGGTCGACGGCCAGGCCGTGCTCCCCGCGGAGCACCAGACGGGCGTGCTCCAGGTCCATGAGCTCCTCGGCGGAGACATAGACGGTGATCTTCTCGTCGTGCCGTTCGCGCCCGCTCGGGCGCCGGTTCGCGCCCCGGCCCTGCCCCTTGCCGGACCGGGGCGTGGACGCCCCGGCGGCGGTGGCAGAACCTTCCTGCGGCCTGCGCTGCGCGCCCACCGCCGGGTCGTCGGCCTGCCGGCCGCGCCCCTCTCCCGCCGTGCCCGTGCCGTCCGCCGCCGCCGACGCCTCCTCGGCGCCCCGCCGCGGCGAGGACGACTGGAGGGCCATCCCCCCGGTCGTACGGAACAGTTCGTCGGCTCCGGGCAGACTCACTCGGCGGGACACCGGGCGAGCACCTCCCTGGCCAGCTGGCGATAGGCGGCGGCGCCGACGGAGTTGGAGGCGTACGTGGTGATCGGCTCACCGGCGACCGTGGTCTCCGGGAAGCGCACCGTCCGGCCGATGACCGTGTGGTAGACGTGGTCGTCGAAGGCCTCGACGACCCGCGCCAGCACCTCACGGCTGTGCACCGTGCGGGAGTCGTACATCGTGGCGAGGATGCCGTCGAGTTCCAGCTCGGGGTTGAGCCGCTCCTGCACCTTCTCGATCGTCTCGGTCAGCAGCGCGACACCGCGCAGCGCGAAGAACTCGCACTCCAGCGGAACGATGACCTTGTGAGCCGCCGTCAGGGCGTTCACGGTCAGCAGGCCGAGCGAGGGCTGACAGTCGATCACGATGTAGTCGTAGTCGGCCAGAAGCGGCTTGAGCGCCCGCTGGAGGGTCGACTCGCGCGCGACCTCGCTGACCAACTGCACTTCGGCAGCGGACAGGTCGATGTTGCTCGGCAGCAGGTCCATGTTGGGAACCGCCGTCTTGAGCAGCACCTCGTCGGCCGACATGCCCCGCTCCATGAGCAGGTTGTAGACCGTCAGGTCGAGTTCCATCGGGTTCACGCCGAGGCCCACGGACAGCGCGCCCTGCGGGTCGAAGTCGACGAGCAGCACGCGGCGCCCGTACTCGGCGAGGGCGGCACCCAGGTTGATGGTCGACGTGGTCTTGCCCACGCCGCCCTTCTGGTTGCACATCGCGATGATCTTCGCGGGACCGTGGTCGGTCAGCGGACCCGGGATCGGGAAGTACGGCAGCGGCCTTCCGGTCGGGCCGATCCGCTCGCGGCGCTGACGGGCAGCGTCGGGGGCGAGAGTGGCCGCGTACTCGGGGTCCGGCTCGTACTCCGCGTCGGGGTCGTAGAAGTGCCCTTCGGGCACATTGTCGTAGTCGGCGAATCCCGTGGGCTTGTCGCCGCTCGGGTCACCGGCCCTGGAGTTCACGTCTAGGCCGTCCATGCTCTTTTTAGGCGTCGTCATGTGCTGGTGGTTTGCGAAGGTGCGGACTGCGACGGAGCCGACAGCTTCGAGCCCGGCAGGACCCGTACCCCGCTCAGGCATCCCTGCTCGACCACCTCCAGGAGCAAATGTCGACTCATTCACAAGTCGTCTTACCTCCTCGGACGTGACCAGGACACTTATCGATAGGTCAGCGTGGCACCATGCCGACGGTTGGCGACTCTATGGCGTGTCACCACTCAGCGGCAACACAATCCGTCGGACCCGGCACGATGTGTCGGCAACCGAACAACACTCTGTCAAGGGCGTGCGAGCTGTCACTGCGAAGTTTCGCAGGTGTGCGAAAGGGTTAAAGGGTTACGTTCGAGGCGAGTTGAGCCCGCTCAGGAGGCTCCTCGCAAACACGTCCGGCCGGACCTTGGGGGCAAGGTCCGGCCGGATACGTGAGATTGACGTCAGTCGTTGACGGGTCAGCCGATGAGCGTGCTCAGCTCAAGGGTCTCGAGACCGTGGGCCTCGGCGACCGGACCGTAAACGACCTGGCCGTCATGGGTGTTGAGGCCCAGGGCGAGCGCCGGGTCACGGCGCAGCGCCTCGACCCAGCCGAGGTTCGCGAGCTGCACGATGTAGGGCAGGGTCGCGTTCGTCAGGGCGTAGGTGGAGGTGTTCGGCACCGCGCCCGGCATGTTGGCGACGCAGTAGAAGACCGAGTTGTGGACCTGGAAGGTCGGCTCGGCGTGAGTGGTCGGACGGGAGTCCTCGAAGCAGCCGCCCTGATCGATCGCAATGTCGACAAGGACACTTCCGGGCTTCATCCGGGAGACGAGCTCGTTGGTGACCAGCTTCGGGGCCTTCGCACCCGGGATCAGCACCGCGCCGATGACCAGGTCGGCCGCGAGGACGGCCTTCTCCAGCTCGTAGGCGTTGGAGACGATCGTCTGGATCTTCGTACCGAAGATCTTGTCGGCCTCGCGCAGCTTGTTGATGTCGCGGTCGAGCAGGGTCACGTGGAAGCCCATGCCGATGGCGATCTGCGCGGCGTTCCAGCCGGAGACGCCACCGCCGATGACGACCGCCTCGCCGGCCGAGGTGCCGGGGACGCCGCCCGGGAGGACGCCACGGCCGCCGGCCGAGCGCATCAGGTGGTAGGCGCCGACCTGCGGGGCCAGCCGGCCCGCGACCTCGGACATCGGGGCGAGCAGCGGAAGCGCGCGGTTGGCGAGCTCGACCGTCTCGTACGCGATGGCGGTGGTACCGGACTCCAGGAGGGCGTCCGTGCACTCGCGGGAGGCCGCCAGGTGCAGGTAGGTGAAGAGGGTCTGGTCCTTGCGGAGGCGGTGGTACTCCTCCGCGATCGGCTCCTTGACCTTCAGCAGCAGGTCGGCGGTCGCCCAGACCTCGTCGGCGGTACCAAGGATCTCGGCTCCGGCCGCGACGTACTCGGCGTCCGTGATCGAGGAGCCGACACCGGCGTTCTGCTCGATGAAGACCTGGTGGCCGCCCCGGACCAGCTCATGCACGCCGGCGGGCGTGATGGCGACCCGGAACTCGTTGTTCTTGACCTCGCGGGGGATGCCGACCTTCATCGTCGATCACGGTCCTTGGCTCAGGGGAATAAACGGGGCACTTTCATACATACCCGCCCACAAGAACGCGCAACGGGATGCACCACAAGATGACGTGGTGAAGCCAGTCTAATGAAGGATGAGTCGCTGTCTAGCCTTGCAAACGAATAATCTCAGTCGGAAGTACTGCGGATTTCGCAGGCTGCGGGGTCGTCTCCCAGCAATCTGTCGGCGGCGGACCGGTGCAGCCTGGCAGCCGCAGGGTCGCCGAGGCGGTCCAGCGTGTCGGCCAGCCGGACCTGGAGCGCGGCCTGGAGCCGCTGGTCCCCCGCCCTGCGCGCCAACTCGATCGCCTCGCGGCAGGTGTGCAGCGATTCCTCGGGCCGGCCGGCGTACTCCTGGACCCGCGCCATCTCGCTCAACGCCCTTGCCTGGCCCGGCACATCGGCCAGCTTCCGGTAGCCCGCGGCCGCCGCCCGCCAACTGCGCAGCGCGTCCCCGTACCGGCCCGCGTACGTGTGCACGTTGCCGAGCCGCCCGTAGAGCCTCGCCTCGTCCGCGCGCTCGCCCCGCGCGAGGGCCTGGGACAGGGCGCGGCCGAACCAGTCGGAGGCCCGCTGCCAGTCCGCCAGCTCCTGGTACGCGCCGCCTACGGATTCCATCGCGCGGCCCGTCGCGTAGGGGTCGTTCGCCGCCTTTCCGGCGACCAGCGCGGCCCGGTAGCGCTCCAGCGCCTCCTGGGTGCGGCCGGTCTCGGCGTCCAGGTCGGCCAGGTTCAGCAGCGCGGCGGCCTGCTCGCGGTGCAGCTCGCGCCGCTCGGCCACGTCCAGGACCAGGCGGTGGAGTCCGTAGAGCTCGGGCGCGGCCGCCTCGGTGCCCCGGTGTTCCACGAGTGCCCGGACCAGGGCGGCGACCAGCCTGCGCGCCAGGGTGTCCAGCTCGCCGTCGGCCACGGCCAGCGAGGCGGCGGCGGACAGTGCGGGCAGCCGGGTGTCCAGCCAGGTCGCGGCGGCCCGCCGGTCCGGGAAGCGCAGGGCGCGGGGCAGCCCGTCGAGCCGCTCCCGCAGCAGGTCCTCGTCCTCCTCGGCCATGGCGCGGCAGGAGCTGAGCAGCCGTACGGTCCGCTCCAGCATCCGGGCCCGCGCCAACTGGACCTCGGTGGGCCGCTCCTTGGACTCCAGCAGGGCCTGGAGGAGCGGAGCGAGGCAGCCGGGCAGCAGGAACAGCCCGTCGTGGGCGGGCCGTACGAGGCCCAGCCCGGCGAAGTCCTCCAGGGTGGACTGCGCGGCGGCCACCGAGCATCCGGCGAGGGCGGAGGCGGTGTGCGAGTCGAGGATCCCGGCCGGGGCGAGCGGCAGCAGCCGCAGGGTGCGCTGGGCGGGCTGCGGCAGGGACTCGTAGACGAGCCGGAACGTGCGGGCGAGCGGGCCGCTGGTGGCCGGGGGCATGTCGTGGAGCTGCTTGGCCACGTCGGCGACCGATCCCTTGGGGTGGGCGGCGAGCCAGCCTCCGGCCAGCGCGAGCGCGGCGGGCTGTCCCCCGCACTCCTCGGCGAGGGCCTCGGCTGCCCGCGGGTCGGCGGTGACCCGGGTGTCGCCGATGCGCTGTACGAGCATCTCCACGGCGGAGGGGGTGTCGAGCCCGCCGAGGGTGCAGGGGCGCACGTCGGGGATTCCGGTGAGCGGCCCCTCGGCGGTGACCACGACCAGGCACTCGGGGGTGTCGGGCAGCAGGGCGTCGACCTGCTGCGGGTCGGCGGCGTCGTCGACGAGCAGGATCATCCGCCGTCCGGCGAGCGCGTCGCGCAGCGCCGCGCTCAGGTCGTCCTCGTCGGCGCCGGGCGGTGTGGGCTGTCCGAGCCCTTCCAGCAGGGTCCGGACCGCCCGCTCGGTGGCCACCGTCGCTCCGCCGGGGGCGGTGAGCCGTACTTTCAGCAGCCCGTCCGGGTACTGGTCGGCGACCTCGCGTACGAATGCCTCGGCGAGGGCGGTCCGGCCGGAGCCGGGCCGCCCCGCCACGAGCAGCACCCGGGCCCGGGGCGCCTTGGCCTTGCGGCCGGAGAGAGTGTCGAGCCCGGTCCGTGCGATGTCCTCGCGCAGCTCCTTGAGCTCACGCCGCCGCCCGACGAAATCCGCCACGGATCCGCTCCTCTCCCTGCCTCGGGTTGCGAGCGTAGTTCACGCAGAGCGACGACCCGGGTGGAGCGCGGCGGGAAGATCCCCCGATCGGATCAGCGGATGGTCACACCGGGAGTCGGGCGGGCGGGCCACCGCCGCGGGTACTTCTCCCCGCTCCTCCCTTCCCGCGGCTTCCCGGGCTCCGCCCGGGGACCGCAGGTGGCGGCGCGTGGCGGGCCGGCCCGTCCGCGGTGCGGCCGCGGACCCGCCGCGCCGTCGCGGGCGCGCGGGCCCGGGGGCGGGTCGCCCGGCAGCCGCGACGCCCGGTGGCTACGCCTCGTGAGGGCGCGCCGGCCAGGGGGCCGACCCGGGCCGCAGCGCCTCGATCCCGCCATCCGTGGCCAGGGCCGCCGACAGCGCCAGCACGCCCGTCACCAGACCGGGATTGGCCAGCTCGCCCGCCAGGACGCCGCGCACCAGCTCCTCCAGCGGAACCCAGGCCAGCTCCATGTCCGCCTCCTCCGACGAGGCCTCCGTGTACCGCTCGCCCTCCGCGGGCCCGGTCTCCCGCGCGAGGAAGACCCGGATCGCCTCGTCGGAACCGCCCGGCGAGGCGAAGAAGTCGGCGAGCACCCGCCAGTCCCGGGCCGCGAGGTGGGCCTCCTCGTACAGTTCCCGCTTCGCCGTGCCCAGCGGGTTCTCCCCCGGTACGTCCAGCAGGCCCGCCGGCAGCTCCCACAGCCGGTGGCGCACGGGATGCCGGTACTGGCTCAGGACCAGGACGCGCCCCTGCCCGTCCAGCGCCAGCACGCACACCGAGCCGGGATGCGCCTGGTAGTCGCGGCGGACCACCGACCGGTCCGGCATCCGCACCTGGTCGGATTTGACGGCCGTCTTCGCGCCCTGGAACGGGGTCCGGGAAGCGACTACCTCCCATGACTGCGCCACATCTCTGATGTCCATAGCCCAAAGCCTCCACACAACGCACGACAGCCGGGGTACGGATCTTTCCGTACCCCGGCTGCCCACGTTATGCCGTCAGGCGGTCAGTCGGTCACTTCGCCGACTGCTGGCGCTCCACAGCTGCCTTGACCAGGCCCGCGAACAGCGGATGCGGCCGGGTCGGGCGGGAGCGGAGCTCCGGGTGCGCCTGCGTGGCGACCAGGTACGGGTGCACCTCGCGCGGGTACTCGACGTACTCGACGAGCTTGTTGTCCGGGGAGGTACCGGAGAAGACGAGGCCCGCCTTCTTCTCCAGCTCGCCGCGGTAGGCGTTGTTGACCTCGTAGCGGTGACGGTGGCGCTCGTCCACGTACGCCTCGTCGCCGTAGACCTCGCGCACGATGGAACCCTCGGCGAGCTTGGCCGGGTACATGCCCAGGCGCATGGTGCCGCCCAGGTCGCCCGCGCCCTCGACGAAGGCCAGCTGCTCCTCCATGGTCGAGATGACCGGGTGCGGGGTGGAGGCGTCGAACTCGGTGGAGTTCGCGTCCTCGATGCCCGCCAGGTTGCGCGCGGCCTCGATGACCACGCACTGCAGACCCAGGCACAGGCCGAGCAGCGGGATCTTGTTCTCGCGGGCGTAGGTGATCGCGCCGACCTTGCCGTTGACCCCGCGGTCGCCGAAGCCGCCGGGCACGCAGATCGCGTCCACATCGGCCAGCTGCGCCGCGGCGCCGGCCGCCGTCTTGCAGTCGTCGGAGGTGACCCACTTGATGTTGACGCGCGCCTTGTTGGCGAAGCCGCCGGCGCGCAGCGCCTCGGTCACCGACAGGTAGGCGTCGGGCAGGTCGATGTACTTGCCGACGAGTGCGACGCTGACCTCGTGGTCGGGGTTGTGGACCCGGTCCAGCAGGTCCTCCCACACCGTCCAGTCGACGTCGCGGAAGGGCAGGTCCAGCTTGCGGACGACGTACGCGTCCAGGCCCTCGGTGTGCAGCACCTTGGGGATGTCGTAGATCGACTTGGCGTCGATCGCCGCGACCACGGCGGCCTCGTCCACATCGCACATCAGCGAGATCTTACGCTTGATGGAGGTGGGGACCTCACGGTCGGCGCGCAGCACGATGGCGTCCGGCTGGATGCCGATGTTGCGCAGGGCCGCGACCGAGTGCTGGGTCGGCTTGGTCTTCAGCTCGCCGGAGGGGCCGATGTAGGGCAGCAGCGAGATGTGCACGACGAAGACGTTGTCGCGGCCGACCTCGTGGCGCACCTGGCGGACGGTCTCCAGGAACGGCAGCGACTCGATGTCGCCGACCGTGCCGCCGACCTCGGTGATGACGACGTCGACGTCCTCGGTCGCCATGCGGCGGATGCGGTGCTTGATCTCGTTGGTGATGTGCGGGATGACCTGCACGGTGTCACCGAGGTACTCGCCGCGCCGCTCCTTGGCGATCACCTGCGAGTAGACCTGGCCGGTGGTGACGTTGGCCGAGCCGTCGAGGTCGACGTCGAGGAAGCGCTCGTAGTGACCGATGTCCAGGTCGGTCTCGGCGCCGTCGTTGGTGACGAACACCTCACCGTGCTGGAACGGGTTCATCGTGCCGGGGTCGACGTTCAGGTACGGGTCGAGCTTCTGCATCGTGACCCGCAGGCCGCGCGCCTTCAGCAGCGCACCCAGGCTGGAGGCCGTCAGCCCCTTGCCGAGGGACGAAGCGACACCCCCGGTGACGAAGATGTGCTTGGTCGTCATGGCTGTGCTGTTTCGAAAAGCAGCGGGCGGCATAGCCAAGAGGGGGCTCCCGTGGTCGCGAAGTGAGGTGCGTCCGGCGCCGTTCCGCGGAGATCCGGAGGGTCTCTGGGGGCGCCGAAGCTGCGGTTTCGGGGCTCCTGATTCGCACAGGCAGACCACCGGTCCACGGGGTACCAGCCTATCAGCGCCCGGGACGGTCCGCCTCCGGGCGCGCGGCGGTCGGCGTCGCGGTGACGGCCCGACCCGGCCGCTGGGCCACTCGGCGGGCCGTCCGTGGGGCCGTTCGGCCTGCTCACTCGTTCAGTCGAGTCACATTGTCCCAACACTTCAGGAGATCACTAGGGTGCCGACGTACTCTGCTCGGATATCGCTGCACTTCGCTGCCGAGCAGTCCGGCAATCGGCGTAACGACGCCGGTTCCGGGATCATTGGCTCGATGCGGGGATCCCTACACGCAGGAGACCGCGCAACCGCGCAATGCAAGCGCCCTCAGGGGCGGACGTGGCCGTTCGACTGGAGATGCAACGTGTCCGGGCGCATCGAGGATTACGCACTGATCGGGGACATGCAGACCGCGGCGTTGGTCTGCCGGGACGGAGCGGTGGACTGGATGTGTCTGCCCCGTTTCGACTCCCAAGCCGCCTTCGCGAGCATTCTCGGTACCGAGGATCACGGGTTCTGGCGGGTCGGCCCCGCGTACCCGCCCGGGACCGAGGCCCCCGCGGCCGACCGCCGCGGCTACCGGGGCGACTCCCTGGTGCTCGAGTCGGAGTGGGACACCCCGCGCGGGACCGTCCGCATCATCGACTTCATGCCGCCCCGCGAGGGCCACGCGCCGCAGCTGATCCGCATCGTGGAGGGCGTCAGCGGGCGCGTCCCGATGCGCTCGGCCCTGCGCATGCGCTTCAGCTACGGACGGGTCGTGCCCTGGGTGCACAAGGTCGACGGCCGCACCGT
The DNA here is from genome assembly GCF_053591315.1 of Streptomyces sp. NPDC003042. NCBI lineage: Bacteria > Bacillati > Actinomycetota > Actinomycetes > Kitasatosporales > Streptomycetaceae > Streptomyces > Streptomyces sp. NPDC003042. The sequence continues at coordinate 22,710 of NZ_JBSFTP010000021.1, read as the reverse complement.
GGCCGTCGCCGGCCCGGACTCGGTCTGGTTCGACACCAGCACCGAGACCTACGGCAAGGACCTGACGACCTACTCCGACTTCACCGTCGGCCCCGGCGACCGGGTGGCCTTCGCCATCAGCTGGCAGCCCTCCCACCGCACCGCCCCGGAGTCCCCCGACGCCGAGGCGGCGCTGGAGGCGACCACCGAGTTCTGGCGGGACTGGGTCGAGCACTGTACGTACCACGGGCCCTACCGGGAGGCCGTGGTCCGTTCCCTGATCACCCTCAAGGCCCTGACGTACGCCCCGACGGGCGGCATCGTCGCCGCGCCGACCACCTCCCTCCCGGAGGAGATCGGCGGGGTCCGCAACTGGGACTACCGCTACACCTGGCTTCGCGACGCCGCCATCACCCTGTCCTCGCTGCTGCGCACCGGCTACCGCGAGGAGGCCTCCGCCTGGCGGGACTGGCTGCTGCGCGCGGTCGCCGGCGACCCGGAGAACCTGCAGATCATGTACGGGATCGCGGGCGAGCGGGAGCTGGGCGAGACCGAGCTGGACTGGCTGCCGGGCTACGAGAACTCCAGCCCGGTCCGCGTCGGCAACGGCGCCGCCAACCAGCTCCAGCTCGACGTGTACGGCGAGGTCACCGAGGCCCTGCACCTGGGCCACATGACCGGCCTGGCCCGCAACGACTACGCCTCGCTGCTCCAGCTCAAGCTGATCCGCTACCTGGAGACCCACTGGAACGAGCCGGACGAGGGCATCTGGGAGGTGCGCGGCCCGCGCCGCCACTTCGTGCACTCCAAGGTGATGGCCTGGGTGGCCGTGGACCGCACGATCAAGCTGATCGAGAGCGGGGACGCGGACGGCCCGCTGGAGCGCTGGCGGGCACTGCGTGACGAGATCCACGCGGACGTGTGCGAGAAGGGCTACGACAAGGAACGCAACACCTTCACCCAGTCGTACGGCTCCCAGGAGCTGGACGCCTCGCTGCTGCTGATCCCTCAGATGGGCTTCCTGCCACCGGACGACAAGCGCGTCATCGGCACCATCGAGGCGATCCAGCGCGAGCTGTCCACCCAGGACGGTTTCATCCTGCGCTATCCGACGGCCGGCGAGGAGGCCGGTGTGGACGGCCTGCAGGGCGACGAGGGGGCCTTCCTCGCCTGTTCCTTCTGGATGGCGGACGACCTCGCGATGATCGGCCGGGTCGACGAGGCCCGCCGCCTCTTCGAGAAGCTGCTGTCGCTGCGCAACGACCTGGGGCTGCTGGCGGAGGAGTGGGACCCCAAGCTCCAGCGCCAGGTGGGGAACTTCCCGCAGGCCTTCAGCCACGTTCCCCTGATCGACACGGCCCTGCGGCTGACGGCGAGCGGGGCGTACGGCGGGTAGCGCGGGCACCGCGCGGCTCGCCCGGGGCGCGGCGTTCTTCGCCGCGCCCGGATGATCCCCCGCGTCTACGCTGGACGAGTCCTATGCCCTCCCCGCTGGAAGGGGGCAGCCATGGCTCCCCTGTCGAAGGCGGGCGCGGCCCTGACCGCGCTCCGCGAGGATCTGGCCGGCGACGTATTCGCTCCGGACGACCCCGGGTACGACGAGGCCCGGAAGGTGTTCAACGCGATGATCGACCGCCGCCCGGCGGTCATCGCCCAGTGCGAGAGCACGGCGGACGTGGTGACCGCCGTGCAGTTCGCGCGGAACCTGGACCTGAAGATCTCGGTGCGCGGCGGCGGGCACAGCGTGGCCGGGACGGCCGTCAACGACGGCGGTCTGGTCGTCGACCTGCGCCGGATGCACGAGGTGACGATCCACCCGGCCGCCAGGGCCGCCCACGTCGAGGGCGGGGCCACCATGAGCCACCTGGACCGGGCCTGCCAGCCGTACGCCCTGGCGACCACCGGCGGCCGGGCCTCCACCACCGGCGTCGGCGGGTTCGTACTGGGCGGGGGTTCCGGCTGGCTGGACCGGAAGTTCGGCCTGGCGGTGGACAACCTGCTGGGCGTCGACCTGGTCACCGCCGAGGGCGAGCTGGTCCACGCGACCGCCGAGGACCACCCCGAGCTGTTCTGGGGGCTGCACGGCGGCGGCGGGAACTTCGGCGTCGCCACCTCCCTGACGCTGCGGCTGCACGAACTGCCGGCCATGTCGGTCGCGTTCCTGCTGTACCTGCCGGAGCGCGGGCCGGAGGTGGTCCGTACGTTCCGGGACGTCGTCGAGACCGGCCCGCCCGAGGCGAGCGGCGCCGCCCTGTATCTGACCGGCCCGCCCGAGGAGTTCGTGCCGCCGCACCTGGTCGGCCGGCTGCTGGCCGGCGTCCTGCTGACGTACGCGGGCCCCGAGGCGGAGATGCTGCGGCTCGCCGCGCCGCTGCTGGCGATCCCGCACGAGGCGGAGATCGCGACGGCCATCCCGTACGCCGATCTCCAGTGCATGATCGACGACCCGCCGGGGATGCGGAACTACTGGTCGGCGGAGTACCTCACGGGTCTGCCCGACGCCTTCGTGGACGTGTTCTGCGCCCGCGCCGACTCCATGCCGGTGCCGACCGGTACCCAGCACCTGGTCTGGGCGCAGGGCGGTGCGATCGCCGAGGGCCCGGACGACTACCCGGTTCCGTATCGGGACGCGGCCTGGGCGGTGCACCCGTTCGGGATCTGGGAGGACCCGGCCGACGACGAGCGGTGCCGGCAGTGGGTCAAGGACGTCCGCGCCGACGCCCGTCCGTGGAGCACCGGCGCGGTCTACCTCAACTTCACCGGCGACGAGGGCGCGGACCGGGTGGTCGCGGGCCTCGGCGCCGAGAACATGGAGCGGCTGGGCCGGCTGAAGCGGCGCTACGACCCGGACAACGTCTTCCGCTTCAACCACAACATCAAGCCGCTCTGAGGGCGTTCGGGCCCGATTTCCGGCGTCTTTTCCGGCCTCCTCAGGAGGTGAGCGCGGTGACCACCTCGCGTGCCGCCCGCTCGCCCTCCGTCGCGCCGCCTTCCATGAACCCCTGGAAGTCGTAGCTGGTGTGCTCGCCGCCGATGTGGATGTTGCCCTGCGCGGTGCCCTCGTACTGGGCGTAGCGGTGCAGGTAGCCGGTGGGCCAGTACGAGTACGCGCCCAGCGAGTACGGGTTGCGGTGCCACGCGGAGAGCTGCGCCCGCCCGTTCCAGACGGCCTTGGTACCGGGGTAGAAGGCGTCGATGCCGGTCAGCATGCGGTCGGCGAGTTGGCGGACGTAGGGGTCGGACTGGGTGGCGAAGGGGGTCGCCGGAGTGAGGGAGGAGGCCAGGCTGCCGCCCGCGTACTGGAGCAGGATGCCGCCGGTGCCGGACTGCACCTTGGTGGTGTCCCAGGTCTGCTGCACGTCGGAGTCGGTGAAGCAGTCGCCGGCGGACACGCCCGGCCAGGCGCCGGTGCCGCGCCAGGGGCGGGACGTGAACTGCATGTTGAGCTTGGTGCAGTGGCCCATCCGGGCGTCGCGCAGCAGGTTGCGCATGAGCGGGTCGAAGCCGGCTCCCGTGGTGTCCACGCGCTGGAGGACCGGGAGCGGCAGGCAGAGGATGGTGTGGTCGGCGGTCGCGGTGCGCACCGAGCCGGAGTCGTTGAAGGTGAGGGTCTGGGTGCCGTCGGCGTTGGCGCGTACGGCGACCAGCTCGCGGCCCATGACCAGGGAGCCGGCGGGTAGCGCCGCGGCGATGGCGTTCGGCAGCTGGTCGTTGCCTCCGGTGATGTGGTAGCGCTCGTTGGACAGGCCCCACACGTTGAAGTGGCCGGGATTCGGCTGGTAGCCCATCAGCAGCACCAGCGCGAGGGCGGACTGCAGTTGGGTCTCGGCTCCGTACTCGACGTTGTAGGCCACGTCGATGAAGCGGCCGAGCTGCGAGCCGTGGCCGCCGGGGACGCGGGTCTCGATCCACTCGTAGATGCTCATGTTGTCGAGGGCCGTGCCGGTGGGGGTGGTGTTGTTCCAGCTGACCTCGCCGGACTCCTGGAGGTCGCGGTGCAGCGACTGGTAGACGGCCTTGAAATCGTCGTCGGCCTGGTGGCGCGGGTAGTACTCGCCGTTGAACCAGAGGACTTCCTCCGCTCCGATGGGACCGCCGCCGAGGAAGTCCTCGGTGGGCAGGTTGAAGCGGCGGCACAGCGCCAGGATCTTCTTGTGGCTGGTGTCGATCAGCTCGCCGCCGATCTCGGAGGTCTGGCCGTAGGCCCAGTGGTCGCGCTGGCTCCACATCCGGCCTCCGACCCGGGTCGGGTTGGCCTCGTAGAGGGTGAAGGGGACGCCCGCGTCCTTGAGCGTGAGCGCGGCGGTGAGGCCGGAGATGCCCGCGCCGATCACGGCGACGCGCGCGGGGGTGACGCGCTTGCTGTCGGGCCGGGGCTCGGCGGCGTGGGCGGGCGCGGAGCCGGCCGCGGAGACGGCGGAGGCGGCGATCGCGGTGCCGAGGCCGACGGCGGCGGCCCGGCCGAGGAGTTCGCGGCGGGTGGAGCCGCGGACCTCGGCGGCGGGTATCCCGAGCCTGCGGGCGGCCGCGTGTTCGGCGGCGAGTCGGCGCAGGGAGTGCATCAGGGGCGTACGGGCCATGGCGGTGGCTCCTCAGACGTTCGCGGCGGTGGGGTCGGACGGGGTGGACGGGGCTGACGGGTTTGACGGGGCTGACGCGGCGGGGCCGTCGGTGCGTTCGGTGGCGTCCTCCAGGACGATCCGGCCGATGACCTCGTAGCGCGCGGGCGCCTTGACCTTGAGCCAGAGCCCCAGTCCGAGGCCCCCGAGGAAGACCGCGCCGACGATCCACGGGATGAGCTTGAAGAACAGGGATCCGGCGGCGGCTCCCGCGGCGGTCTCCATGTTGAGCACCAGCAGGACGACGACGGCGATCATGCCGATCCCGCCGAGCAGCGGTGCGGTGAAGGTCTTGAACCAGTGCCGGTCCTCGGGGTGGTTCTTGCGGAAGTACCCGATGACGGCGAAGGAGCACAGCGTCTGCACGATCAGGATCGCCATCGTGCCGAGGATCGCGAGGAGCGTGTAGAGGTGCAGGTACGGGTCCTGGCCGGACAGCCAGAAGCCGGCGACGAGGGCGGTGGCGATGGCGGTCTGCACCACGGAGGCCACGTACGGCGAGCCGTGCCGGGGGTGGGTGTGCCCGAGCTTCGGGGAGAGGAAGCCCTCGCGGCCTATGGCGTACAGGTAGCGGGCGGCGCACTGGTGGAAGGCCATGCCGCAGGCGAAGGAGCCGGTGAGCAGCAGCCACTGGAAGGCGTCGACGGCCCAGGCGCCGATGAAGGCCTGGGTGGGCGCGAAGAAGAGGTCGAGGGGGCTGGCGGAGGAGGACAGTTCGACGGACTTGGCCAGGCCGTTGCCCGCGATGGTCATCCAGGAGACGTAGATGTAGAAGAGGCCGACACCGACGACGGAGATGAGGGTGGCCTTGGGGATGACCCGCTTGGGGTCGCGGGACTCCTCCCCGTACATGGCGGTGGACTCGAAGCCGACCCAGGACCAGAAGGCGAAGAAGAGGCCGAGTCCGGCGGAGGTGCCGGTGAAGGCGTTCGCGGGGTTGACGGGTTCGAGCGGGATCCCGTCCGGGCCGCCGCCGGCGAGCAGGACGGCGGTGGCGACGGCGAACAGCACGGCGATCTCGCCGATCAGCATCACGCCGAGCGCCTTGGCCGTGAGGTTGATGTCGAAGTGCGCGAGCGCGGCGGTCACGGCCAGCATGGCGGCCGCGTAGAGGATCCAGGGCAGGTCCACGCCGAGCTGGTCGTGGACGGTGGTCTTGGCGAAGTAGGAGAAGACGCCGACGATCGAGGCCTCGAAGACGATGTACGCGAGGACGGCGAGCATGCCGGAGGCCATTCCGGCGATCCGGCCGAGGCCGTGCGAGATGTACCCGTAGAAGGCGCCGGCGGCGGTGATGCGCTTGGCCATGGCCACGTAGCCGACCGCGAAGACGGTCAGGACGACGGTCGCGAAGAGATATCCGGCCGGGGCTCCGGTGCCGTTGCCGAAGCCGACGGCGATGGGGAGGTTGCCGGTCATCGCGGTGATCGGGGCGGCGGTGGCGACGGCCATGAACACGACGCCGACCAGGCCGACGGAGTTGGCTTTGAGGCGCTGGACCGGGGGTGTTCTCTGTGCCTCCGGCGCCGGGGTGGCGCTGCCTGTGCTCATGACGTCCTCGTTCCTGTCGGTGGGGCGCCACTCTCCCCTCACGTGACGCAGACCACAATCGGCACGTAGTCCGATAATCCCCTTGCGGGGCAGACGACTTGTCGGGCCGGAAGGGGACACATCGGTCGCCGTAACCGGCCGGTGATGTGCTGGGAACCGGACGGCCGGTACCGTCCGCGCTATGGACGACCAGGGCGGCGGCATCACGGTTCAGCGGGCACTGGAGCTGCCGGGGCTGCGCAGCGGCCTCCCGGAGGTGGTGGCCTGCGCCGACCGGCTCGGCCGGACGGTGCGCTGGGTGCACGCGGGCGAGGTGCCGAACATCGCCTCCCTGCTCAAGGGCGGCGAGCTGCTGCTGACCACCGGGCTCGGCCTCGGCACCCGGCCCGCCGAGCAGCGTGCCTTCGTACGCCGCCTCGCGGACCGGGGGATCGCCGCGCTGGTCGTCGAGCTGGGCCCGCGGTTCACCCGGCTGCCGACGGCGATCGTCGAGACGGCGCGCTCGGCGGGCCTGCCCCTGGTGCAACTGCACCGCGAGGTCCCCTTCGTGGCGGTCACCGAAGAGGTCCACACCGAGATCGTCAACGGCCACTACGCCCTGCTCCAGCGGGCCGAGGAGGTCCACCGGCGCTGCACGGAGGCCCTGCTGGGGGGCGGCGGCATCCCGCAGGTGCTGCGCATCCTCGCGGACTTCACCGCCAACCCGGTCTTCCTGGAGACCCCGGACGGCCAACTGCTGTACGCCGCCGGACCGGTGTCCGGCGACGCCGCGGCCGACCCGCTCCAGGTGTGGGAAGGCCTACGGGGCCAGCACCCGGCGGAGCCGTCGGCGAACGCGGTCGTGGTCGACGTACCCGGCGGCGGCCCCGGCACCGGCTCCGTCCGTGCCCGGGTCGTCCTGCTCGGCGTCTCGGCCCCGCTCCAGCCGGTCCACCGGATGGCGGCGGAGCGCACGGTGGGCGTCCTGGCGGTCGTCCTCATGCAGGCGCGGCAGGAGGACGAACTGGCAGCCCGGGGCCGCGGCGACTTCCTGAGCGACCTGGCGGAAGGCCGGATCTCGGCGGACGACGCCCCGGCGCAGGCGCGGGTCCTGGGCTTCAGGCCGGGCACGGGCCCGCTGCTGCCGATAGTGATGCGGCTGGCCACGGAACTCGCCCCGTCGGGCAACTGGGCCGTCCTGGCCCGCGCGGTCCTGGAGGAACTCGGCGCGGTCGGTGTCCCGGTCCTGCTCGGCGTACGCCCCGTCGAGGGCCGGGTCCCGCTGCTGGTCTCCCTGCGCGCCGAGTCGGAACGCACCGCGGTCGCCGACCGGGTCGCCGCCGCGCTGCGGGCGGGCGTCGAACGGGCCGGCCTCGACCGGGCCGGCGCCCCGCCGGCGGTCGTCGTCGGCGTCGCCGGCAGCTGGGCGGCGGCCTCGGCGGGCCTGCGCCACGCCGCCGAAACGGCCACGGCGGCCCACGGCCTCCCGCCGCGCCCCTGGTACGACGCCCGCCGTCTGGACATCGACCTGCTGCTGTGGCGGCTGCGCGAACAGCCCGACCTGGCGGCGTTCGTGGACCGCGCGATCGGCGCGCTGCGCACCCACGACGCCACCTCGCGCCCGCCGCTCCTGCCCACCCTGGAGACGTACCTGGCCCACGCGGGCCGGAAGGCGGAAACGGCCCGCGAACTCCACCTCAACCGCCAGACCCTGTACAACCGCCTGGCCCGCATCTCGGAACTCCTGGGCACGGACCTCGACGACCCGGAGACGGTCCTCTCCCTCAGCCTGGCCCTCCGCGCCCGCCGCCACGTGCATTCCACTCCTTCTTGACGCGCCGCTCCATTTCTCGACGCGCCGCTCGCACCGCGCGGCGCCGGGGCGCCTTACGGGGCTTCGCGCCGCTGCGCCGGGCCCATCCTGACGCGCCCCTCGCACGGCTCGGCCCTGGCGGGCCTCCCCGCTTCGCGCCGCTGCGCCGGGCCCATATCCTGACGCGCCCCTCACACGGCTCGGCCCTGGCGGGCCTCCCCGCTTCGTGCCGCTGCGCCGGGCCCATTTCCTGACGCGCCCCTCGCATGGCTCGGCCCTGGCGGGCCTCCCCGCTTCGCGCCGCTGCGCCGGACTCCGTCCGTCGGGCCCTGGGCGGGGTCCCGCCACCGCCGTCGACCAGGTGCGGGTGAGTGCCCTGCGGGGCCTGTCCCCTACCCGCCCTTCCACCGTTCCCTGGGCTCCGCCCAGACCCGCTACGGGGCTTCGCCCCGGACCGGACCCCGTAGGGGCAAACACAGGCGAGGCCGAGACGGGGGTTTGAGGCGCGGGGTCCGGGGCGGAGCCCCGGCAGTGGCGCCGCGCCCGCCCCCGCTACCGACGTCCGCGTTCCATCAGCTCGTCGTAGACGGACAGGACCTGCGCCACCGTGTCGTCCTCCGACGGCCACGTCGCGGCCTGGGCCCGGCCCGCCGCACCCAGCGCCGCCCGCCGCTCCGGGTCGGCCAGCAGCGCGGCCACCGCGGCGGCCAGCGCCTGCGGATCCCCGTACGGCACGAGCACCGCCGCGTCCCCGACGAGTTCCGGGACCGCTCCGACCTCCGTGGCCACCAGGGCCACCCCGGCGCGCAGCGCCTCCTGGGCGAGCAGTGAGCGGCCCTCCCACCGGCTCGGCAGCACCGCGACGTCCGCCGCGGCCAGCAGCCGGTCGGTGTCCCGGCGGCGTCCCAGCAGCCGTACCGGGAGCGCCTCCGCCTCGATCCGCCGGGACAGTTCGGCCCGCAGCGGCCCCTCCCCCGCGATCACCAGCAGCGGCGCCGGTTCCAGTGCCCGCCACGACCGGGCCGCGTCCAGCAGTACGGAGTACCCGCGCCGCGCGACCAGGCTGCCGACGGCGATCACCAACGGCCGCCCCACGGCGCCCAGTTCGGCCCGGGTCTTGTCCGCGTCGGCGGCCGGCTCAGGGCCGGCCGGGGCCGGTACCGCCACCGCCGCCAGCCGGGCGTCCCGCGCCCCGCGCCGCCGTGCGAGGTCCACCTGGTCCGAGGAAGCCCCCAGCACCACCGCCGCGGTGCGGGCCACGTGCCGCTCCAGCAGGCGGCTCAGACCGCCGAGCGCGCCCGCCGCTTCGGGGGCGCCTCCGTGCCAGGTCACGACCAGCGGTACCCGCCGCCCGCCGCCACCGCGCAGCGCCAGCGCGGCCCGCATCCCGGCCCGCACCCCGTGCGCGTGCACGAGGTCGGCCCCGGCGCAGGCGGCCCGCAGCGCGCTCACCGCGTCCGGTGTGAACCGGGCGCCGGCGCCGGTGAAGTCGTACTCCCCCTCGGCTTCGACGGGGGCGCACACGGTGACCCGTACTCCGCGCGCGGCGAGCCCGGTCGCCAGCGACCGTACGTGCGCGCTGCTGCCCGCGCCCGCGCCGCCGAGGACCTGGACGGTACGCAGCGGCGCCCGCCCGTACGGCTGTGCGGGGGTGGCGGCGGGGGAGGAAACCGGGGAGCTGCTCACGGGCCGAAGCTCCAGGGGGAGGAGTCAGAGACGTCGCCAAGAATGCCAGTCCGCACGCGCGTTCCGGGACCATACGGGTACGGATCCCGTACGAGATACCGCCGGATCCCGCCGATCCTCACCCACACGGGCTATCTCGTGGCCGCCCGCCGCCTCCCCGGTCCCCGGCCCGGGGCGCGACAAAGGCCCGGGAGACAGACACCCCCGGGCCGTCGCACCGCGCGGACAGGGCAGGCCTACGCGTCCGCCCGCGCCGCCGCCAGCAGTTCCTCGGCATGCGCCCGCGCCGTCTGCGAGTCCTCCTGGCCGGCCAGCATCCGCGACAGCTCGCGGATGCGGTCCTCGCCCTCCAGCACGGTCACCCCGGAGCGCGTCACCGACCCGTCGACGGTCTTCTCCACCAGCAGCTGCCGGTCGGCGAAGGCCGCCACCTGAGGCAGGTGCGTGACGACGACCACCTGCGCCGACTTGGCCAGTTTCGCGAGCCGCCGCCCGACCTCGACGGCCGCCTTGCCGCCGACGCCCGCGTCGACCTCGTCGAAGAGGTAGGTCGGCACCGGGTCGGATCCGGCGAACACGACCTCCACCGCCAGCATGACGCGTGACAGTTCACCGCCCGAGGCGCCCTTGGCGATCGGCCGCGGCTGGGCGCCGGGGTGCGGGGCCAGCAGCAGTTCGACGTCGTCCGCGCCCGAGGGGCCGTACGCGACCGCGCGTCCGCCCACCTCCACGCCTTCGGCGTCCTCCGTCTGCCGGATGTCGATCGTCACCCGTGCGTGCGGCATCGCCAGCGAGGCCAGTTCGTCGGTGACCGCGGCGGCGAACCGTTCGGCCGCCTCGGTCCGGGCGTCCGTCAACGCCTGTGCGAGCTGGGACAGTTCGGCCCGCAGCGCGTCCCGCTCGGCGGTCAGTTCCGCGATCCGGCCGTCGTCGCCGTCCAGTTCCAGCAGCCGGGCGGATCCGCGCTCGGCCCACTCCAGTACGGAGGCCAATCCGCGCTCGGTGTCCCCGTACTTGCGGGTGAGCTGGGTGAGCGCCGCCCGCCGCTCCTCGACGGCGGCCAGCCGCAGCGGATCGGCGTCCAGGTCGTCGGCGTAGCCCGCGAGTTCCCCCGCCACGTCGGCCAGCAGGATGCCCAGCTCGCCGATCCGCTCCGCGAGCGCGCCGAGGGCCGGGTCGTGGGAGCGTACGGATTCCAGCGCGCGGTGCGCGCCCGCGACGAGCGTGTTCGCGTCGATGCCCTCCGGGTCCTCGGGGTTGCCCGCGAGGCCCGCGTGCGCGACCTGCGCCGCCGAGGCCAGGGATTCGGCGTGGCCGAGCCGCTCGGCCTCCTCCGCCAGCTCGACGTCCTCACCGGGCAGCGGCTCGGCGGCGGCGATCTCGTCCAGGCCGAAGCGCAGCAGGTCGGCCTCCTGGGCGCGCTCGCGGGCCCGGGTGGTGATGGCGTCGAGGTCGACGGCCACCGCCCGCAGCCTGCGGTAGGCGCCCGCGTACTTCTCCAGGGGGACGGCGACCGCGTCGCCCGCGTACCGGTCCAGGGCCTGCCGCTGCCGGGCGGGCCGCAGCAGCCCCTGCTGGTCGGTCTGCCCGTGTACGGCGACCAGGTCGTCCGCGAGCTCGGCGAGCAGGCCGACGGGCACGGAGCGGCCGCCCACGTGGGCGCGCGAGCGCCCTTCGGCGGACACGGTCCGGCTGATCAGCAGGGCGCCGTCGTCGAGCTCGGCCCCGGCCTCCTCCGCGCGCAGGGCGGCGGGGGCGTCGGGGCGCATGACGAGGCGGCCCTCGACCACCGCCGCCTTGGCCCCGATCCGCACCAGGGCCGGGTCGGCGCGGCCGCCGAGCAGCAGCCCGAGGCTGGTGACGACCATCGTCTTGCCGGCGCCGGTCTCACCGGTCACCGCGGTGAAACCGGGCGACAGCTCGACCACCGCGTCGTCGATGACTCCGAGCGACCGTATCCGCATCTCCTCAAGCACGGGACGACGATACCGAGGTTTCACCGGTGCCATGTGACCTCACCCGCCGGGAGTTCTCCGAACGGGTGTGCTAATGAGGTGCGCCGCGCCACCCCGACACCGGCAGCGCGAACTTCGCGACGAGCCGGTCCGTGAAGACCGCGTGATGCAGCCGGGCGAGCCGTACGGGCACCGCGCCCCGCCGGACCTCCACCCGGGCCCCGGCCGGCAGCTCCAGCATGCGCCGGCCGTCGCACCACAGCACCCCGTGCGGAGTCCCGGTCTGCACCTCCACCGCCAGCACCGAGTTCGGCGACGTCACCAGCGGCTTCGCGAACAGCGCGTGCGCGCTGATCGGCACCATCAGCAGCGCCTCCACCTCCGGCCAGACCACCGGCCCGCCCGCCGAGAAGGCGTACGCCGTCGAGCCCGTCGGCGTCGCGCAGACGATCCCGTCGCAGCCGAAGCCGGACACCGGGCGCCCGTCGACCTCCAGGACCACCTCCAGCATCCGCTCCGGGGACACCTTCTGGACCGCGGCCTCGTTCAGCGCCCAGTCCCGGTGGACCACGTCGCCGTTCCTGCGCACGATCACATCGAGGGTCATCCGCTCCTCGACCTCGTAGTCGCGCGTCACGACCCGGGCCACGACCTTGTCCAGGTCGTCCCGCTCGGCCTCGGCGAGGAACCCCACCCGCCCCAGGTTGACCCCGAGCATCGGCACCCCCGAACCGCGCGCGAACTCCGCACCGCGCAGCAGGGTCCCGTCCCCGCCCAGCACGATCAGCAGCTCACACCCGTCGAGCACCATCGGGGTGCACTCGGCGACCAGCTCCACCTCGGGCGGCAGCGGCAGGTCCGCCGCCTCGTTCGCCAGGACGCGGACCCCGATCCCGGACTTCAGCAGCCCCTGGACGACCAGCTCCGCGCTGCGGATGGCCGCCGGCCGCCCGGTGTGCGCGACCAGGAACACGGTCCGCACCCCCACCGAGTCCCCCGTATCCCCCGGACTCCCCGCATCCCCCGGACTCCCCGCGTCCACTGACACGACTGACGCTGCTGACGCTGACACATCTGTCACTGCGGCCCCTCCGCCACTGCACGGTCCACATCCCCCGGGTCGAGTGCAGGTGCGCCCGCCCGCAGCCACAGAAAGTACTCGACGTTGCCCGACGGCCCGGGCAGTGGACTCGCGGTCACCCCGAGTACACCCAGCCCCAGCTTCCAGGCCTGCGCCGCGACCTCCCGTACGGCCTCCGCGCGCAGCTCGGGGCTGCGCACCACTCCCCCGCTGCCGAGGCGGTCCTTGCCGACCTCGAACTGCGGCTTCACCATCAGCACCAGGTCCGCGCCCGGCGCCGTGCACCGCACGAGCGCGGGCAGCACCAGCCCGATGGAGATGAAGGACAGGTCGCCGACGACGAGGTCCACCGGGATTCCGTCGATCGTCTCGACCGTCAGCTCGCGCACGTTCGTACGGTCCTTGACGGTGACCCGGTCGTCGCTCTGCAGCGACCAGGCGAGCTGCCCGTAGCCGACGTCGACGGCGACGACGTGGTCCACGCCGGAGCGCAGCAGTACGTCGGTGAACCCGCCGGTCGAGGCGCCCGCGTCCAGCGCCCGCCGACCCTCGACGACCAGCCCCAGCGGCCGGAAGGCGGCGAGCGCGCCGGCCAGCTTGTGGCCGCCCCGGGACACGTAGTCGGGGTCGCTGTCGTCCTTGAGGACGACCAGGGCCGCGCTGGTCTCGACCTGGGTGGCCGCCTTGGTCGCGGTGGTACCGCCCACGGTCACCCGGCCCGCGGCGATCAGCTGGGCCGCGTGCTCGCGCGAGCGGGCCATGCTGCGGCGTACCAGTTCGGCGTCCAGGCGGCGGCGTGCCACTCCTGCCACGTTCGGTTCAGCTCCTGTTTTCGTAAGGTCCGGGGACGGGCGGTGCGTCCAGCGCGGTCAGCGCCTCGCGCAGTCCCCTGTGCACATCCTCGTACACCTCGACGTGCCCGTCCGCCGCCAGGTGGTCCGCGTCAGCCAGCCGCTCCAGGTGCGCGTCCACCGCGGCGTGCCCGGTGGGAGTGCGTACGAGACCCAGCGGCGCGGGCGGGACAGGCTCGGCGGACGCCGCCACGGACGCCGCCACGGAATCCGCCACGGAATCCGCCACGGGCTCCATCACGGGCTCCGTCACGGGCTCCGTCACGGACGCCTCCGCGGGCTCCGTCACGGGCTCCTGGGTGACGTCGGGAACGCTCCCGGACGCTTCGTCGGTCATGCCCCGACGCTACCCCGAAGGCGGCCGCGACCACGCACGGCTCTGCGGTACGGTCGTGATCACCATGGCTACGATCGAGGAGTGCCGCGAAGCACTCGACCGACTCTCCGACAACCTGACGCGCGCCGAAGGCGGCATCCGCGGCGCGAGCGTCTTCGACCGGTCCCTGAGCTGTCACATGACCGACCTGGACCAGACCTTTACCGGCCGCCTCGACGGCGGCCGGATCCGGGTGGACACGGTCGCACCCGGCCCGCCCCGCGCCAAGGCCGAGATCCGGCTCGCGATGACGGGCGACGACCTGCTCGCGCTGGTGGCGGGCCGGCTGAAGTTCGCCAAGGCATGGGCGGGCGGCCGCGTCCGCCTCGAAGCCGGCTTCCGCGACCTGCTCCGCCTCAAGAGCCTCCTGTAGGCCCCCTCCGGCCGTCTGGCGATCAGGCGCCGATCAGACGCCCGCCCGCGTACGGGCCTGCCGCCCCGCCGGAACCACCAGCGGCGTCCCGGTCTCCGGGTCCTCGATGATCTGGCAGCGCACCCCGAACACCTTCTCGACCAGCTCCGCGGTGACCACCTCGGCCGGCGGCCCCTGCGCGACGACCACGCCGCCGCGCAGGGCGATCAGGTGGGTGGCGTAGCGGGCCGCGTGGTTGAGGTCGTGGAGCACCGCGACCAGCGTCCGGCCCTGGTTCTCGTGGAGCTCCGCGCACAGGTCGAGCACGTCGAGCTGGTGCTGGATGTCCAGGTAGGTCGTCGGCTCGTCGAGCAGCAGCAGCGGGGTCTGCTGGGCGAGGGCCATCGCGATCCACACGCGCTGGCGCTGGCCGCCCGACAGTTCGTCCACGGCCCGGTCGGCGAGTTCCGCGACCCCGGTGGAGGCCATCGACTCGGCGACGATCCGCTCGTCCTCGTCCGACCACTGCCGCAGCAGGCCCTGGTGCGGGTACCGGCCGCGCGAGACCAGGTCGGCGACCGTGATGCCGTCCGGCGCGATGGAGGACTGCGGGAGCAGGCCCAGGGTCTTGGCCACCTTCTTCGCCGGCATCGACCCGATGGCCTGACCGTCCAGCAGCACCCGCCCGGCCGACGGCTTCAGCATCCGCGACAGGGCCCGCAGCAGAGTGGACTTCCCGCACGCGTTGGGGCCGACGATGACCGTGAAGGAGTGGTCGGGAATCTCCACCGACAGGTTCTCGGCGATGACCCGCTGGTCGTAGCCGAGGGTGACGTTCTCCGCGGTCAGCCGCTGCACTTGCGTACTCCTCAGGTCTTGATACGTCGCAGTCATATACGTCCCGCCCTGCGCTCCATGACGAGCAGCCAGAGCAGATAGACACCGCCGACGAGCCCGGTCACCACACCCACCGGCAACTGGTCCGCGCCGAAGGCCCGCTGCGAGGCCAGGTCGGAGGCCAGCAGCAGCACGGCGCCCATCAACGCGCCGGTGAGCAGGTTCGACCCGGGCGAGCGGGTCAGGCGCCGGGCCAGCTGGGGCGCGGCCAGCGCGACGAAGCTGATCGGGCCGGCCGCCGCGGCGGCGGCGGTGGTCAGCAGGATCGCCGCCAGCATCAGCAGCATCCGGGTGCGTTCCACGCGTACTCCGAGGGCGTACGCGGCGTCGTCGCCCATCTCCATCATCCGCAGGGCCCGGCCCTGCCCGAGGATCAGCGGGAACAGCACCGCGCAGGTCACCAGCAGCGGCCAGACCTGCGACCAGTCGCGGCCCGCCAGCGAACCGGTCAGCCAGACCATCGCCCGGGTGGCCTCGACGACCTGCGCCTTGGTCATCAGGTACTGGATGAGGGCCACCAGCATGGCGGAGGCCCCGATGCCGACCAGCACCAGCCGGTAGCCCTGGATGCCCCGCTTGTACGCGAGCAGGTAGACGGCGACGCCGGTCAGCACACCGCCCACCAGCGCCCCCAGCGCCACCTCGGTGGCGTCGCCCTTGAACAGCACGATCACGGCGAGCGCGCCCACGGCCGAGCCGTACGCGAAGCCGAGGAGGTCCGGCGAGCCCAGCGGATTGCGCGAGACGGACTGGAAGACCGCCCCGGACATCCCGAGGGCCGCGCCGACCAGCACCGCGACCAGGACCCGGGGCAGCCGCAGGCCGTTGACGATGAAGTCGTGGGCGGGACTGCCGTTGCCCACCAGGGTCTGGACGACGTCCCACGGCGCGATCTGGAAGTCGCCGGTGCCGATGAGTGCGACGGCCAGCACCAGCATCAGGGCGGCCAGCACCAGTCCGGCCGCCAGCGCGCGCCGCTCGACGCGCACCGAGATCCGGCCGGGTCCGCGCAGCGCCCGGAGTCCGGACTTCCGGGAAGCGGGGGCGGGAGCGGGGGCGGGAGCGGTCACAGCTGGGCCATCCTCTTGCGCCGAACCAGGTAGATGAAGACGGGCCCGCCGATGAGCGCGGTGACGATGCCGACCTGCAACTCGGCGGGCCGGGTGACGACGCGTCCGATCACGTCGGCGCCCAGCAGCAGCACCGGGGACAGGACGGCCGAGTACGCGAGGACCCAGCGCATGTCGGGCCCGGTGATGATCCGTACCAGGTGCGGAATCATCAGCCCGATGAAGACGATCGGCCCGCAGGCGGCGGTTGCCGCACCACACAGCAATGTGATGGCGACCATTGCACCGATCCGCGTGCGCATCAGATGCGCGCCGAGCGCCCGCGCGGTGTCGTCGCCCATCGCCATCGCGTTGAGCGGCCGGCCCAGCGCCAGCGCCAGCACGGCTCCGACGAGCAGGAAGGGCGCCACCTGCCGGACGGTGTCCATGTTGGCCGAAGCCAGCGAACCCACCGTCCAGAAGCGGAGCTTGTCCAGCGCCTTGGTGTCCATCAGCTGTACGGCGTTGATGTAGCCGACGAGCGCCGCGCTGGCCGCGGTACCGGCGAGCGCGAGGCGCACCGGCGTAGCGCTGCGGCTGCCGCCGAGCACGTAGACGAGGACCGAGACGACGGCGGCGCCGAGGAAGGCCCACCAGACGAACTCGCTCAGCGAACTGGCCCCGAGGAAACTGATGGCCGAGACGACGGCTGCCGCGGCGCCCGCGTTGACGCCGAGGATGCCGGGCTCCGCCAGCGGGTTGCGGGTCAGCGCCTGCATCACCGCGCCGGACAGGCCGAGTCCGAGCCCGACGAGCACCCCGAGGACGGTCCGCGGGACCCTCAAGTCCCGTACCACCACGTCGTTCGGGGTTCCCGCGTACGCGAACAGGCCGTGCCAGACCTCGTCCAGCGGCATCTGCTTGGCGCCCACGGCGATGCTCGCCACCGCGACCAGGGCCAATACGGCAAGGGCGATCAGCAGACCGACGGCGCGCGCGCCGTGGCGCGCACGGGTGACGGCGACGGCGGGCGCCGCCGTGCTCTGTTCTGGGGGACTCTCGACCAACACGAAAGTTAGGTTAGCCTACCCTCTGATACGCCCGGTTCCCCGGGACGGCCGAGCAGGGACCGACCCCGTCCCGGCCCGCCCGGCAAGAACCCCTGGAACGCCGACGGGACAGCCCTCAGAGGCCCAGCAGCGCCAAGGCCTTCCCCGCGTCCAGCCCGCAGGAGCCGTTTGCGGCCCGCGTCCAGGCCGCCGCGCACAGCGCCCGCAGCCCGTCGACCGGATCGCCCTCGCCCCGCACGTCCAGTACGTCGTCCAGCGCGACAGCCGTCCAGCCACCACACCGGAAGCCGTCCCCGTCCCGCTCCACCTGAGGCTGCCCGGTCAGCAACCCCCGCAGATCCCGGTCCACATACGTCGGCCGGTGCTTCGGCTCGGCCCGCAGCAGCTGCGCCCCGTCCGTCACCCCGGTCAGCACCAGCAGGGAGTCCACGTCCCCGTTGAACGCGCCCTCGATGTCGGTGTCGAGCCGGTCCCCGACCACCAGCGGCCGCTCGGCCCCGGTGCGCAGCACCGTCTCCCGGTGCATCGGCGGCAGGGGCTTGCCCGCCACCTGCGGCTCGGCGCCCGTGGCGATCCGCACGACCTCCACCGCGGCCCCGTTGCCCGGCCCGATCCCGCGCGTGCCCGGAATCGTCAGGTCGGTGTTCGACGCGTACCACGGCACTCCGCGGTTGATCGCGTACGAGGCCTCCGCGAACCGCCCCCACGGCAGGTCGGGACCCCCGTACCCCTGGACCACCGCGGCGAGACCCTCCTCGTCGGCGGACTCCACCGGCACCAGCCCCCGCTCGCGCAGCGCGACCCGCAGCCCCTCGCCGCCGATCACCAGCACCTTCGACCCGGGCTCCACCTGCTCCGCGATCAACCGGGCCACCGCCTGCGCCGAGGTGATCACCTCGCCGGCCTCGGTCGGAATCCCCAGCTCGCTCAAGTGCTCCGCCACCGCGTCCGGAGTCCGCAGCGCGTTGTTGGTGACGTACGCCAGGTGCATGCCCTCGGCCCGCGCCACGGCAAGGGACTCCACGGCGTGCGCGATGGCCAGCCCACCCGCGTACACCACCCCGTCGAGGTCGAGCAGAGCGGTGTCGTACGCCTCGTGCAGACTCCGCTCACTGCCTGCGGGACTGGTCCTGCTCTGCCGCGTCATCCGTTCCGCTCCTCATACGATCGCACTTGTCTGAAATTGCGCTGTACCCCTGCTCCCCCGATCATCCCGCATCGCAAGACGCGTCTTACCATGCACCAATGACCACACCTGGCAACGCGGAGCACGGGCTGCGCCTGATCCCCTTCCACGGACTGCGCTATGTCCCGGAGCGCGTCGGCAGCCTGGCCGCCGTGACCTCGCCGCCGTACGACGTGGTCGTACGCCCCGACGGAGTCGACTACCTCGAATCCGCCGACCCGTACAACATCGTCCGGCTGATCCTCCCGCGGGCCGAGACCCCGGCCGCCCGCAACGACCAGGCCGCCCGGACCCTGCACGCCTGGCTCGCCGAGGGAATCCTCAGCACCGACCCCGAGCCGGCGCTCTACGTCTACGAGCAGCGCAAGGGCAGCCTCCTCCAGCGCGGCATCGTCGGCGCCCTCGCCCTCTCCGGCACCGAGGCGGGCATCGTCCTCCCGCACGAGGACGTCATGCCCGACGTCGTCACCGACCGGGCGGGCCTGATGCGTGCCACCTCGGCCAATCTCGAACCCCTCCTCCTCACCTATCGCGGCGACGGCCCGGGCGCCGGAGCGGCCGCCGTCGTAGAGACCGCCGCGACCCGCACGCCCCTGCTGTCGACCGTCACCGAGGACGGCTTCTGCCACCGCCTGTGGGCCCTCACCGACCCCGACGAAGTGGCCGCCGTCACCGCCGACCTCGGCCACCGCCAGGCCCTCATCGCCGACGGCCACCACCGCTGGGCGACGTACCTGCGCCTCCAGCAGGAGCACCTCTCGCCGACCCCCTGGGACTTCGGCCTGGTCCTCCTCGTCGACACCGCCCGCTACCCGCTCCAGGTCCGCGCCATCCATCGGATGCTGCGCCGCCTGCCGCTCGCGGACGCGCTGGCCGCGATAGAAGGCTCCTTCCGGGTCCGCCCGGTCGACGGCCCGCTCCCCCTCGCCCTGGAAGCCCTCGCCGACGCCTCGGAGCGGGGCAACGCCTTCCTCCTGACCGGCGACGGCACCTTCCACCTGGCCACCGACCCCGACCCGGCCCTCATCGAGCGCACCGTCCGCCACGACCGCCCCGAGGCCTGGCGCCGGCTCGACGCGACCGTCCTGCACGCCTGCCTGCTCGACACCCTGTGGCAGGTCCCCGACGCCCCCGACCACATCGCCTACATCCACGACGCCGCCGCCACCGTCGCCATGGCGGAACGCCACGGCGGCACAGCGGTGCTGCTGCACCCCGTACGCGAGGAAGTGGTCCGGGACCTGGCCCGCCAGGGCGTCACCATGCCCCGCAAGTCGACCTCCTTCGGCCCGAAGCCGGCCACCGGCCTGGTCCTGCGCAGCCTGGACTGATCCACCCCGAACGCACGAAAGGGCGGTACCCCCACCGGGGGTACCGCCCTTTCGTCGTTACTTACGCCTTGTCGTCCTCGTCGTCCTCGGCGTCCTCGGCGTCCGCGATGACGACGACCTCATCGGTGACGTCCACGTCGGCGTCGTCGGCGGGCTCGTACTCGTCGTCGTCCTCGTCGTAGTACTCGGCCTGGTCGGTCGCACGCTCGGCGGCGGCCACCTCGGCGTCGTACGAGTCGTCATCGACGATGTCCTCTTCGACCTCAGCCTCGGCGGCGTCCACGAACTCGACACCATCCAGCTCGGCGAGCCGGTCGGAGGCGTCGGTCGCCCCGTCCTTGTCCGCCTCGAGCGTCTTAGCGAACCACTCGCGCGCCTCGTCCTCACGACCGGCCGCCAGCAGGGCGTCGGCGTAGGCGTACCGCAGGCGCGCCGTCCACGGCTGCACGGCGCTGGAAGCCAGCTCCGGGCTCTGCAGGGTCACGATGGCGGCGTCGAGCTCGCCCATGTCCCGGCGGGCACCGGCCGCGACCAGACGCATCTCGACCTGGCCCGCCTTGTCCAGCTTCTGGACCTCGGGCTCGCCGGCCATGGCCAGCGCCCGCTCCGGACGGTTGAGACCGCGCTCGCAGTCGGCCATGACGGGCCACAGCTCGACCGAACCGGTCATCCGCTTGGCGGCGCGGAACTCCGCGAGCGCCTCGCTGTACTTCTGCGTCGCGTACGCGGCGAAGCCGGCGGCCTCGCGCACCGCGGCGACACGGGAGGCCAGACGCAGGGCGATACGGGCGTACGCGTACGCCCGCTCGGGGTCCTCGTCGATCAGCCGGGCCACCATGACCAGGTTGCGCGCGACCTCCTCGGCCAGGCCCTTGGGCAGGCTCAAGAGCTCCTGGCGCACATCGGGGTCGATCTCGTGCCCGGTGATGTCGTCGTCGATCGGAAGCCGCTTGACCGGGTCCCGGTCACGGTCCGCGCGGAAATCACGGTCGCCGCCGCGGTCGTCACGCCCACGGAATCCACCACGGTCCCCACCACGGTCGTCGCGACCACGGAAGCCACCACCGGTGGGACGGTCCCCACCACGGTCATCGCGACGCGGGTAGCTCGGACGGTCGCCGCCACGCTCATCACGACCGCCGCGGAAACCACCGCGGTCGTCATCGCGACGGGGGTAGCTGGGGCGGTCCCCACCACGGTCGTCACGGCGGGGGAAGCTGGGACGGTCACCACCACGGTCGTCACGACCACGGAAACCACCAGCGGCGGGACGATCCCCACCACGGTCATCACGACGCGGGAAGCTCGGACGGTCCCCACCACGGTCGTCACGACCACGGAAACCACCAGCGGCGGGACGACCACCACGGTCGTCCTCACGACGCGGGTAGCTCGGACGATCCCCACCACGGTCATCACGACCACGGAAACCACCAGCGGCGGGACGATCCCCACCACGGTCATCACGACGCGGGAAGCTGGGACGGTCGCCACCACGGTCATCACGACCACGGAAGCCGCCACCAGTGGGACGGTCGCCGCCACCGGTGGGACGACCACCACGGTCGTCCTCACGGCGCGGGTAACTGGGACGGTCGCCACCACGGTCATCACGACCACGGAAACCACCACCGGTGGGACGATCCCCACCACGGTCATCACGACGGAAGCCACCGCCAGCGGGACGGCCGCCACGGTCGTCGTCACGGCGCGGGTAACTCGGACGGTCGCCACCACGGTCATCACGACCACGGAAACCACCACCGGTGGGACGATCCCCACCACGGTCATCACGACGCGGGAAGCTCGGACGGTCCCCACCGCGGTCATCCCGACGGAAACCGCCACCGGCGGGACGACCACCACGGTCGTCCTCACGACGCTGGTAACTCGGACGGTCGCCACCGCGGTCGTCACGGCGCGGGAAGGACGGACGGTCGCCACCACGGTCATCGCGACGGAAACCGCCACCAGCAGGACGGTCGCCGCCACCGGTGGGACGGCCGCCACGGTCGTCGTCACGGCGCGGGTAGCTCGGACGGTCCCCACCACGGTCGTCACGACCACGGAAACCGCCACCGGTGGGGCGGTCTCCACCACGGTCATCACGACGCGGGAAGCTGGGGCGGTCCCCGCTGCGGTCATCACGGCGCGGGTAGCTCGGACGGTCGCCACCACGGTCATCGCGACGGAAACCGCCACCAGTAGGACGGTCGCCGCCACCGGTGGGACGGCCGCCACGGTCGTCGTCACGGCGCGGGTAGCTCGGACGGTCCCCACCACGGTCGTCACGACCACGGAAGCCACCACCGGTGGGACGATCCCCACCACCGGTGGGGCGACCACCACGGTCGTCACGGCGGAAACCGCCACTGGCGCCACCACCGGTCGGCCGGCCACCACGGTCACCGCCACGGTCGTCACGGCCCCCGCGGTAGCCGCCCCTGTCACCACCGTCGTTGCGCCGAGGCTCGCGCTCCGGACGATCGTCGGGAGAGTTGGACATGGGTGTAGCTCCTGTCTTCGGGGTACCGCTAGTCATTCTCGCGCAACCAACCCATGGCCGCGCTTCGGCGTAAAGATCTACAAAAACAAAAAAGGACCCTTGGTCCAGCGTTGAACGCTGGACCAAGGGTCCTTTGAAAGATTGTTCGGCGGCGTCCTACTCTCCCACAGGGTCCCCCCTGCAGTACCATCGGCGCTGAAAGGCTTAGCTTCCGGGTTCGGAATGTAACCGGGCGTTTCCCTAACGCTATGACCACCGAAACCCTATCGGTTTCGAGCGAACAAGCACACTTTATAGTTATGTTCAAGCTCTAGAAACCAGCAACAGTTCGTTGCTTCAGAACTACACAGTGGACGCGAGCAACTGAGGACAAGCCCTCGGCCTATTAGTACCAGTCAGCTCCACCCGTTACCGGGCTTCCACATCTGG
>NZ_JBSFTP010000020.1:0-87303 GCF_053591315.1 Streptomyces sp. NPDC003042 | reverse complement strand
TCGACTCCCTCCTCCGCCTTGCGATCGCACGCACCAGGCCCCACCGGCCCCGCCCTTCGGGCGGCCGGAGCTACTTTGACGACACTCCCTAGGGCAGCCGCCCCTCACGCGCGAGGGGCGCGCCCCGCCGGATTGTGCCAGTGCGGGGCGGGGCGGCCCAGGAACCACTCGCCGAAGCCCAGCGGGCGGTCGCGGGAAGACACGTGGGAGGGGACCGCGTCGTAGAAGAGCCGGTCGGGGCGGGCGCCGAGCTCCTCCAGGAGGTACGAGGTCTCCTCGATGAACGGGGCCGGCCCGCTGAGGTAGACGTCCTGCTCCCGCCACAGGGCGCGGTTGCCGAGCGCGGTAGCCAGCCGCTCGGTGGCCTGGTTGCGGTGCTGCCCGGGGGCGGGCGTGATGTAGGTGACGCCGAGCCAGCCGCAGGCGGCGGCGTACGCGTCGATGAGGGGCCGGTCGTAGAGGTGCGCGGCGTCCCGCGCGACCACGAAGAGCCGTACGTCCTGATCGGGAGGGTGCTGCGCGAGGTCCTCCAGCATGGCCCGGACGGGCGCCCATCCGGTGCCGGCGGCGATGAAGGTGACGGGCCGGTCGTCGCGCCGCAGGGTCAGCTGCCCGCCGGGTGCTCCGAGCCGCAGCCGGTCTCCGGGCTGGACCCGCAGGACCAGGGCGGTGCTGAGCCGGCCGCCCTCGATCCGGCTGACGTGCAGGTCGACGGTGTCGTCGGGGCGGGGCGCGTTGCCGAGGGAGTACGTGCGCCAGGTGGTCGGGACGCGGTCGCTGCTCACGCTCACGTACTGGCCGGGCAGATAGGGGAGCGGGGAATGCGGCCGCAGGGTCAGGACGCCGATGTCCTGCCCGTACTGGAGGTGGCGCACGACCTCGGCGTCCCACCAGGGCGGGTCCTGACTGGTGGCGGCGCCGCTCAGCATCGCGTCGGCGATCACCTGGTAGGCCTCGGTCCACGCCTTCTCGGCGGCCGGGTTCCAGGCCTCGCCGGAGGCCTGGGCGAGGGCGGCGAGCAGGCTGGTGCCGACGGCCGCGTAGTGCTCGGGGGCCACCAGGAACTTGCGGTGGTCGCGGCCGAGGTCGCGGAGATAGGGGACGAGCGTCTCGCTCTCCAGGTGGGTGATGACATGGGTGAGCGCCGAGAAGAGCCGGTCCCGCTGCCGCTCCATGTCCTCCAAGGAGGCCGGGAAGAGGTCGCGTACTCCGGGGTTGTGCCAGAAGAGGTGGGCGTAGAAGAACTTGACGGCGTGCTCGGCCCGTCTCTCCACCACCGCGAAACTGCTCTTCAAGATCCTCACGTCCACAAAACCGAAAGTAGGAATGTCGGGCAAGCTGAGGTCAAGCGATGGACGATCTACGGACAGCCGCGACGAACCACCCGTATCGGATGGTGACCACGAGCCGGGATACGGTCATCGCGTGCACGAGCAGACCTCCGCAACCCCGGCCGACGCCTCTTCCCCCCAGGGTCCGACCCTCTTCGACTGGGAGTTCGCGACCGACCCCTACCCCGCCTACGCGTGGCTGCGCGAGCACGCGCCCGTGCACCGCACCAAGCTCCCCAGCGGGGTCGAGGCCTGGCTGGTCACCCGGTACGCCGACGCCCGCCAGGCCCTCGCCGACCAGCGGCTCAGCAAGAACCCGGCGCACCACGCCGGGTCGGCGCACGCCAAGGGCAGGACCGGGATTCCGGGGGAGCGCAAGGCGGAGCTGATGACGCACCTGCTGAACATCGACCCGCCGGACCACACCCGGCTGCGGCGGCTGGTGTCGAAGGCGTTCACCCCGCGCCGGGTCGCCGAGTTCGCTCCGAGGGTGCAGGAACTCACGGACCACCTCATCGATCAGTTTGCGGCGAAGGGAACGGCGGACCTGATCCACGAGTTCGCCTTCCCGCTCCCCATCTACGCCATCTGCGAGATGCTCGGCGTACCACGGGAGGACCAGGACGACTTCCGCGACTGGGCCGGGATGATGATCCGGCACGGCGGGGGTCCGCGCGGCGGAGTGGCCCGTTCCGTGAAGCAGATGCGGACCTACCTCGGTGAGCTCATCCATCGCAAACGGGATGATCTGGGCAATGACCTCATCTCCGACCTGATCCGGGCGAGCGACCACGGCGACCACCTGACGGAGGGTGAGGCCACCGCCATGGCCTTCATCCTCCTGTTCGCCGGATTCGAGACGACCGTGAACCTCATCGGCAACGGGGTCCACTCCCTCTTCATGAACCCGGACCAGCGCGAGCGCCTCCAGGCCTCCCTCGCGGCGGGCGAGAGCGCCCTGCTGGAGACCGGCGTCGAGGAACTGCTGCGCTACGACGGCCCGGTGGAGCTGGCGACCTGGCGGTTCGCCACCGAGCCGCTGACCCTCGGGGGGCAGGACATCGCGGCCGGCGACCCGGTGCTGGTCGTCCTCGCGGCGGCCGACCGCGACCCCGAGCGGTTCGCCGACCCCGACACCCTGGACCTCTCCCGAAGTGACAATCAGCACCTCGGATACGGGCACGGAATCCATTACTGCCTCGGCGCGCCCCTCGCCCGGCTCGAAGGACAGACGGCGCTGGCGACCCTGCTGACGCGCCTGCCGGATCTGGAACTGGCCGTTCCCCCCGCTGACCTGCGCTGGCGCGGCGGTCTGATCATGCGGGGTCTGCGCACCCTGCCGGTCCGGTTCACGCCCGGTGGCCACTGAGTCCTCCGCGAAGTCCGGCTGACCGGAAGTCAGTTCCCGCCCGAACTTGTGACAATCGTTCGAAGGCCGCTAGGTTCTGCCGTTACCCCGCTGTTATGCGAAAGGTGCATCCTCATGCGTTCCGGGAACGGCCGCCACAGACGCCCCCGCCAGGTACCCGCCCTGGTCGTCACCGCCGGAGTCACCGGCTCCGCACTCGCCCTGCCGCTGCTCGCCGCCACCAGCGCGAGTGCCGCGGACACCACCACGTGGGACAAGGTCGCCGACTGCGAAAGCGGCGGCACCTGGAGTGCCAACTCCGGCAGCGGGGCCTACGGCGGGCTCCAGTTCACGCAGGAGCAGTGGAAGAACGCGGGCGGACTCGCCTACGCGGAGCGCCCGGACCTCGCCAGCCGGTCCCAGCAGATCGCCGTCGCCGAGCGGGTGCTGGCCTCGCAGGGCCCCGAGGCGTGGCCGCTGTGCGGGGCCTCGGCCGGGCTGACCCAGCAGGCGCCGGCCGCCCAGGTGGACCCGGGTCTGACCCCGGTCGTGCCGGTGGCCCCCACTCCGACGCGGCCGGACGCCTCGGTGCCCGTCACCGGGTCCGCCGGCCCCACGGACTTCGGGGCCCCGACCCCGCGGCCGGTGCCCGGGGCCGCGGCGCCCACGTCCCCCGCCACGAGCCCGTCGGGTCTGCCGGACTACCCGCTGGGAGCCATCAGCGGACTGCCCGTCATGCCCGAGCCGGACTACACGATGCCGCCGACGGACCCGACCGCTCCGCCGACCACCGCTCCGGACGCCACCACCGGCGCCCCGGGCGTGCCGCTGACTCCCGTCACGCCGGGAAGCCCGTCCGGCCTGCCCGTCCCCGGCATCTCGCCGGACCCGACGGCCCCGGCCACCCCCACGGCCCCCGCCACCCCGGGCGCCGTCACCGAAACCCCGGCCGACGGGACGGTCGAGGGCGGCGGGAAGCACCGCGGTCCGGCGGCCACCGAGGCGACGCCGTCCGCTCCTGACGCCGCGTCGGTGCCCACGTACACCGTGAAGCCGGGCGACAGCCTGACGGCCATCGCGGACGCGAGTGGCCTCAAGGGCGACTGGAACAAGCTCTACGCCGCCAACGAGCAGGTCATCGGCGGGGACGCGGATCTCATCAAGCCCGGCCAGAACCTGGATCTAACCCTGGAATAGGGGCAGTTCGGACACCCAGAAAAGACCTGAATGTCGCTTATCGGCAAGTGAGACATGCGTCTCTTCCGGTCAACTGGCGTGTCTCGCCCCGAGGCTTCCGCAAACCCGCCTCTCACCTGCGCAAACGTGCTCGGAATGAGCGCAAGTAGGCCCGTTTCCCCCCGATGATGCTCGTTGAACATCGGGGGGAGACCTGTCTACCTTCTGAATCGCTCGCCACCGCGGGCTCCTTCGACCGCATCGCCGAATCCTGCCGGCGGACGGGGGGAACAGTCGTCGCGTAAAGCGCCGAAGGCAGGAGCGGGGGAACCAAGGTAGGCGCCGGGAAAGGCCGTTGAGAGACGGCACGTACCGGCTTGGGGTTAAGACACGCGCTAGGTCGCGTGGCCGGGCAACTCATCCGCCCGAACCCGACAGCTCACCTCGAAGGCGTCGGTGAGGAGAAGACCATGCTGCTTTCCGGCAAGGGCAAGCACCGTCGCGGCTCCAAGGCCGTTCGTATCGTCACGCTCGCCGGTGTCGCCGGTGTCGCCGTCGCGGCTCCGCTGATGGCCGCGGGCACCGCCAGCGCCGCCACCGCGTCCCAGTGGGACAAGGTCGCGCAGTGCGAGTCCGGTGGCAACTGGGCCATCAACACGGGCAACGGCTACTACGGCGGCCTGCAGTTCTCGGCCTCCACGTGGGCCGGCTACGGCGGCAAGGCGTACGCCGCGCAGGCCAACCAGGCGTCGAAGGCCCAGCAGATAGCCATCGCCGAGAAGGTCCTCAAGGGCCAGGGCAAGGGCGCGTGGCCGCACTGCGGCGTCGGCCTGACCAACGCCGCGTACACCGGCGGCGCGGCCGAGGCCGCCAAGCCGAAGACCGAGACGAAGAAGGCCGAGACCGTGAAGCCGAAGGTCGAGACGAAGAAGTCGACGGCCAAGCCTTCCGAGGCGCCGGCCCCGAAGCCGACCGCTCCGAAGCCGACCGCTCCGAAGACCGAGGCCCCCAAGACCGGGAACGGCTCGTACGAGGTCAAGTCGGGCGACACCCTGGGCACCATCGCCGAGGCCAACGGCGTCAAGGGCGGCTGGGAGAAGCTCTTCGAGCTGAACAAGGACATCGTCTCGGACGCCGACCTGATCTTCCCGGGCCAGAAGCTGAAGCTCAGCTGAATCCCGGCGTAACACCTGACACACCAGCACCATCCCACCGCCCGGCGCGTATCCCCCCACGCGCCGGGCGGCGGCGTGTCCAGCCTCGTCGCCGGATCCCTATGTCCGGGAACAGGGGTATTCAGCCCCTTTTTCGTCCCAGGACCCGGGCGGTAGGCCGGCCCAGTGCCCGGATCCGGTTAGGCTCTAGTCGGCAAGGCCGTCCCACGGCCCACACGCCACCGCACACCCAGCGTCACATCCCAGAAGGAGATGCTCGTGCCGTCCATCGACGTCGTCGTAGCCCGGGAAATCCTGGACTCCCGAGGCAACCCCACGGTCGAGGTCGAGGTGGGCCTCGACGATGGCAGCACCGGCCGTGCTGCCGTTCCGTCCGGCGCCTCCACCGGTGCATTCGAGGCCATCGAGCTTCGTGACGGTGACCCCAGCCGTTACTTCGGCAAGGGTGTAGAGAAGGCCGTCCTCGCCGTCATCGAGCAGATCGGCCCGGAGCTCGTCGGCTACGACGCCACCGAGCAGCGTCTGATCGACCAGGCCATGTTCGACCTGGACGGTACCGAGAACAAGGGCTCGCTCGGCGCCAACGCCATCCTCGGCGTGTCCCTCGCCGTCGCGCATGCCGCGTCCGAGGCCTCGGACCTCCCGCTCTTCCGCTACCTCGGCGGCCCGAACGCGCACCTCCTGCCCGTTCCGATGATGAACATCCTCAACGGTGGGTCGCACGCCGACTCCAACGTCGACATCCAGGAGTTCATGATCGCCCCGATCGGCGCGGAGTCCTTCTCCGAGGCGCTGCGCTGGGGTGCCGAGGTCTACCACACCCTCAAGAAGGTCCTGCACACCAAGGGCCTCTCCACCGGCCTGGGTGACGAGGGCGGCTTCGCCCCGAACCTGGAGTCCAACCGCGCCGCGCTCGACCTCATCGTCGAGGCCATCAAGCAGGCCGGTTACGTCCCGGGCAAGGACATCGCGCTCGCGCTCGACGTCGCCGCGTCCGAGTTCTACAAGGACGGCCTGTACGAGTTCGAGGGGAAGTCCCGCACGGCCGCCGAGATGACCGAGTACTACGAGGAGCTCGTCTCCGCGTACCCGATGGTCTCCATCGAGGACCCGCTGTACGAGGACGACTGGTCCGGCTGGAAGACCCTCACCGACAAGCTGGGCTCCAAGGTCCAGATCGTCGGCGACGACCTCTTCGTCACCAACCCGGAGCGTCTCGCCCGCGGCATCGAAGAGGGCTCCGCGAACGCCCTTCTCGTGAAGGTGAACCAGATCGGTTCGCTCACCGAGACCCTGGACGCCGTCGAGATGGCCCAGCGCAACGGCTTCAAGTGCATGATGTCGCACCGCTCCGGCGAGACCGAGGACGTCACCATCGCCGACCTCGCCGTCGCCGTGAACTGCGGCCAGATCAAGACCGGCGCCCCGGCCCGCTCGGACCGCGTCGCCAAGTACAACCAGCTGCTGCGCATCGAGGAGATCCTCGACGACGCCGCGGTGTACGCGGGCCGCTCGGCGTTCCCCCGGTTTCGCCCTGCGAACTGAGTGGGCACAGCGCCCTGCGAACTGAGTGGGCACAGCGCCCTGCGAACTGATTAGGCACAGCGCTGCGAACTGATCAGGCACAGCGCCCTGCGAACTGATCAGGCACAGCAAGGGTTGAGCCAGGCCGTCCAGCCTCCATACGTCCCCGCACCCGGTCCCGTACCGTGTGCGGGGACGTAGTGCGTAGCGCGTACACAGGGGAGGCGGGATCAATGGCCGGGAACCGGGATCGGTTCTCCACCTTCTCCACGGCGACCAGGCTGAAGCAGCTCGGGGAGCGGACCGCGGCCCACGTCTACCGCTCGCAGTCCCGCCGCCACATCCGCCGCAGCCGGCTCACCGGCCGGGCGGCGCTGCTGGTGCTCGTCCTCTGTACCCTGGTCGTCGCCCTCGCGTACCCGATGCGCCAGTACGTGTCCCAGCGCTCGGAGATCGCGGAGCAGCAGCGGGCCGCCGACGACGCGCGCAAGCGCCTCGAACAGCTCCGCGACGAGAAGGCCCGCTGGCAGGACCCTGCCTACGCGGAACAGCAGGCGCGCAAGCACCTGCACTTCCTGCGCCCGGGGGAGATCGGCTACATCATGAACGACCCCGGCTCCGAGGCCGCCGCGCCCCGCCGCGACGGGCAGGCCGGTTCCGA
This sequence comes from Streptomyces sp. NPDC003042, assembly GCF_053591315.1. Classification (NCBI taxonomy): domain Bacteria; kingdom Bacillati; phylum Actinomycetota; class Actinomycetes; order Kitasatosporales; family Streptomycetaceae; genus Streptomyces; species Streptomyces sp. NPDC003042. The sequence goes on along the minus strand of NZ_JBSFTP010000020.1, from coordinate 80,088 downwards.
CCGCCCCTGGTACTCCAACGTCTGGGACGGCGTGGACAAGGCCGACCGCCCCGCCGGCTGAGCCGCTTCGGCGGCCCGGCCCCGGCACCCCTCCCCATCCTCATAGAACCGCGAACGAAGAGACTTCCTCCAGGCATGCAGACGCCCCCGCCCCAGACCGACCGGACCGAGCCGACCGACGCGGACATCGAGGCGTTCGAGCAGCAGCTCGGCCGCCCGCCGCGCGGACTGCGCGCCATCGCCCACCGCTGCCCCTGCGGGCAGCCGGACGTCGTCGAGACCGCCCCGCGGCTGCCCGACGGCACCCCCTTCCCGACGCTGTACTACCTGACGTGCCCGCGCGCGGCCTCCGCGATCGGCACCCTGGAGGCCAACGGGGTGATGAAGGAGATGCAGGCCCGGCTCGCCGAGGACCCGGAACTCGCCGCCGCCTACCAGGCCGCCCACGAGGACTACATCCGCCGCCGGGACGCCATCGAGGTGCTCCAGGGCTTCCCGAGCGCCGGCGGCATGCCGGACCGGGTCAAGTGCCTGCACGTGCTGGTCGGCCACTCGCTGGCCGCGGGACCGGGCGTGAACCCGTTCGGCGACGAGGCCCTGGCGATGCTGCCGGAGTGGTGGGCGAAGGGCCCGTGCGTCACCCCGTGCGGCGAGAAGACGGAAGCGGACGCATGACCCGCGTCGCGGCCGTCGATTGCGGTACGAACTCCATCCGCCTGCTCGTCGCGGACTGCACCCCGTCCACCGGCGAGCTGGTCGAGCTCGACCGGCGGATGACCATCGTCCGCCTCGGCCAGGGCGTGGACCAGACCGGCCGCCTCGCACCCGAGGCGCTGGAGCGCACCTTCGCGGCCTGCCGCGAGTACGCGGCGGTCATCAAGGACCTGGGCGCCGAGCGGGTGCGCTTCGTGGCGACGTCCGCCTCCCGGGACGCCGAGAACCGGGACGAGTTCGTCCAGGGCGTCCTCGACATCCTGGGCGTCGAGCCCGAGGTGATCTCCGGTGACCAGGAGGCGGAGTTCTCCTTCACCGGCGCCACGAAGGAACTGATCGGGCGGGAGCACCTCGAACGGCCCTTCCTGGTGGTGGACATCGGCGGCGGCTCGACGGAGCTCGTGGTCGGCGAGGACCACGTACGCGCCGCCCGCTCCGTGGACGTGGGCTGCGTACGGATGACCGAGCGCCACCTGGTGGTGGACGGCCACGTCACCGACCCGCCGACCGAGGACCAGGTCGCCGCCATACGGGCCGACATCGAGGCGGCCCTCGACCTGGCCGCCGAGACGGTCCCGCTGGCCGAGGCCCGCACCCTGGTCGGCCTGGCGGGCTCGGTGACCACGGTCGCCGCGATCGCCCTCGACCTGCCGGAGTACGACTCGTCGGCGATCCACCACTCCCGGATCCCGTACGAGAAGGTCCGCGAGATCAGCGACCGCATGCTGACGACGACCCACGCCGAACGCGCGGCCATCCCCGTGATGCACCCGGGCCGGGTCGACGTCATCGGCGCGGGCGCCCTGGTCCTCCTCGCGATCATGGACCGCATCGGCGCCTCGGAGGTCGTGGTCTCGGAACACGACATCCTGGACGGCATCGCCTGGAGCGCGGCGTCCGCCGACGCCTGACGATGCGGATCCGAGGCGGGGCGGCCCCGAGTCCTGGGACTCCGGGCCGCCCCGCTCGCTCAGATGCCGCGGTAGACGTCGCGACGGTCCCAGACCTTGACGACGAGGACGACGAGTTCGCCGTCCAGGACTTGGTAAGCGATTCGGTAGCTGCCGACCCTGAGCCGGTAGAGGCCGGAGGGTCCGGTGAGCTTCTTGATGTCGGCGTCCTCGCGGTACGGATCGTCTCCCAGCGCGGTCAGTGCGGCGAGGATGCGCATTGCGGCAGGCTTGTCGATCGCCCGCAGCTGCCGTTGCGCCGCGGTAGTGAAGCGGAACGCGTACTTCACGGCGCGCTGTCACCCCGTTCGCTGAACAGGTCGGCCAGCAGCTCGGCCATGGTCACGGTCGGGCCGCCCTCGGCCAGCACGGCCTCAGCCTCGCGTGCGAGCAGTTCGTCGGCCGCCTCTTCGAGCGCGTTGAAGTCCGCGATGGGGATGAGGGCGGCCACCGGGGCGCCATTCCGCGTGATTATGGTCGGAGCGCCCTCTTCGGCGCGGTTGATGTGGTCCGCGAGGTGGGCGCGGGCTTCGCGCACGGTCACAGCGTTCTCACTCATGCCTGCAGTGTACGCCGAGATGTGTACACGCGTCTTGCGGGCACAGCTCTGCGATCCGTTCGCCACCTCGTTTCGATCCTGTCGGGGCCGGACGGGCGGGGCGGCGAGACGTGTCCGGCATGGGCGGAATGCGGGTAGTGCCGGGCCCGCGCGGTGGGTGCGTGATGGCCTGGAGGGGCCTCCTCCGAATGAAGTTCGTGAAGTTCTTCACAAGGAAAAGACGGCTGTTGGGGCAATCGGAGGCCCTTTCAGGCCCCTTCCGGGGTCCCGAGGCCCTGTTCCGCAGGTGTTCGTACGAAGAGCGGACGCGACGGGTTCCGCGTCAGAGGTATGGACGAAGCCCTCTGGTTCAATCCGCTTAAGGGCCTGGAAGCCAGTTCAGGACGGGTGAACAACGACTCCCGTTACACCGTGGTTCCCGTTGTGCGCCATGACCTGGGTCACGTGGGTCGCGGAGTGTAACAGAGGCTCTCCGACTGCTTGTGAAGGGGCTCACGAGCGGCACCCCATTGGGTGCTGGATACTCGTTCCATGAGCACCACGGAGCGTCCCAGGATCCTCGTTGTAGGAGGTGGGTACGTAGGCCTGTACGCAGCCAAGCGCATCATGAAGAAGATGCGTTACGGCGAGGCGACCGTCACGGTCGTCGACCCGCGCTCGTACATGACCTACCAGCCCTTCCTCCCCGAAGTGGCCGCAGGCAGCATCTCGCCTCGGCACGTCGTCGTCCCGCTGCGACGCGTGCTCCCCAAGGCTGAGGTGCTCACGGGCCGCGTCACCAGCATCGACCAGGACCGCAAGGTCGCCGTCGTCACGCCGCTGGTCGGCGAGGCGTACGAGCTGCCCTTCGACTACCTGGTGATCGCGCTCGGCGCCGTCTCCCGCACCTTCCCGATCCCCGGCCTCGCCGAACAGGGCATCGGTATGAAGGGCGTCGAAGAGGGCATCGGCCTGCGCAACCACGTCCTCGAGCAGCTCGACAAGGCCGAGTCCACGACGGACGAGAACGTCCGCCGCAAGGCCCTCACCTTCGTCTTCGTCGGCGGCGGCTTCGCCGGTGCGGAGACCATCGGCGAGGTCGAGGACATGGCCCGCGACGCCGTGAAGTACTACTCCAGCATCAAGCGCGAGGACATGCGCTTCATCCTGGTCGACGCGGCCGACAAGATCCTCCCCGAGGTCGGTCCCAAGCTCGGCACGTGGGGCAAGGAGCACCTCGAGTCGCGCGGCATCGAGATCTACCTCAACACCTCCATGGACTCGTGCGTCGACGGCCACGTGGTGCTGAAGAACGGCCTCGAGGTCGACTCCAACACCCTCGTGTGGACCGCCGGCGTCAAGCCCAACCCGGTGCTGGCCCGCTACAACCTGCCGCTCGGCCCGCGCGGCCACGTCGATGCCACCCCGACCCTCCAGGTCACCGGCACCGACTACATCTGGACCGCCGGCGACAACGCCCAGGTGCCGGACATGGCCGCCCGCAAGGCCGGCGTGGAGAACGCCTGGTGCCCGCCGAACGCCCAGCACGCGCTGCGCCAGGCCAAGGTCCTCGGCGACAACGTCATCTCCGGCATGCGGGGCTTCCCGCAGAAGGAGTACTCGCACTCCAACAAGGGTGCGGTGGCGGGCCTCGGCCTCCACAAGGGCGTCGCGATGATCGTCATGGGCAAGATGAAGATCAAGCTCAAGGGCCGGCTCGCCTGGTACATGCACCGTGGCTACCACGGCATGGCCATGCCGACCTGGAACCGCAAGATCCGCGTCTTCGCCGACTGGACCCTCGGCATGTTCCTCAAGCGCGAGGTCGTCTCCCTCGGTGCGCTGGAGACCCCGCGCGAGGAGTTCTACGAGGCCGCCAAGCCGGCGCCGGCTCCGGCCGCCGCCACCGCTCCGGCCCAGAAGGCCAAGGCCTCCTGATCCGGCGGGGGCCGAAAGGCCCCTGAGCAGGACCGGCACGACCAGCACGACCCGCACGTCCCCGAAGGGGCTGCCCGCCATCCGTGGTGCGGGCGGCCCCTTCGGCGTGTCCCGGCCCGCCCCGCGCCGGGGCTGATTGGCGGGGCTCCGGAATGGGTAGGCCGTTCGGTCGAAGCTTTCTGGAGGTGCCTACGATGACCGACGCCGCGCCGCGGCTGGCCGCTCTCGCCCAGACCCTGCTGGGCGCCCCCCTGCCCGTCCGCATACGGGCCTGGGACGGCAGTGAAGCCGGGCCGCCCACCGGCCCCACCCTGGTGCTGACCCACCGGCGCGCCCTGCGCCGCATGCTGTGGAAGCCCGGGGAACTGGGCCTGGCCCGCGCCTGGGTCGCCGGCGACCTGACCGTCGACGGCGACCTCTTCGAGCTGCTGGACCGGGTCGCGGGCCTGCTCTGGGAGCGCGCGCCGGCCGCCGCGCCGCCCGCCGGGCCCGCCCCGGCCACCGGCCTGGCCAAACTCGCCGCGCTGCGCCCGCATCTGATGCCCCGAAGCCTGCGCACCTCCGCCGCCTCCGACACCTTCGCGTTACTGCGCGACCCGGAGGCGCGGGCCGCCGTACGGGAGCTCGTCGCGCTGGCCCGCCCGTTGCCGGCGCCCGCGCCGCCGCCCGAGGAGGCCGTCCGCGGCGGCGGACCCCGGCACTCCAAGGGCCGCGACCGGGCCGCCATAAGCCACCACTACGACGTCGGCAACGACTTCTACAGCCGCGTCCTCGGCCCCTCGATGGTCTACTCCTGCGCCTACTGGAGCCCCGGCGGCACCCTGGAGGACGCCCAGCGCGACAAGCTCGACCTGGTCTGCCGCAAGCTGGCCCTGGTCCCCGGCACCCGGCTCCTCGACGTCGGCTGCGGCTGGGGCTCCATGGCCCTGCACGCGGCCCGCGAGTACGGCGTCCAGGTCACCGGCATCACCCTCTCGCGCGAGCAGGCCGCGTACGCCCGCAAGCGGATCGCCGAGGAGGGTCTGGCCGACCGGATCGAGATCCGGATCCAGGACTACCGGGACGTCAAGGACGGGCCGTACGAGGCCATTTCCTCGATCGGCATGGCCGAACACGTCGGCGCCGACCGCTACCGCGAGTACGCCCGCACCCTGCACGCCCTGCTCGCACCCGGCGGCCGGCTGCTGAACCACCAGATCGCACGGCCCCCGGAGCCCGACGAAGAGGCGTACACGATCGACGAGTTCATCGACGCGTACGTCTTCCCCGACGGCGAACTCTCGCCGCTCGGCACCACGGTCGGCGAGCTGGAGCGGGCCGGCTTCGAGGTCCGCGACGTGGAATCGCTGCGCGAGCACTACGCGCTCACCCTGCGGGCCTGGGTGGCGCGCCTGGAGGACCACTGGGACGAGGCCGTGGCGCTGACCTCGCCGGGCAGGGCCCGCGTCTGGCTGCTGTACATGGCGGCCTCCGCGCTGGGCTTCGAGCACGGCCGCCTCGGGGTCAACCAGGTCCTCGCGGTACGGCCGGGGGACGGAGGGGCCTCCGGGATGCCGCTGAGGACGCGTACCTGGGGCGCGTAGGCCCGTAGGAGTGCGAAGGGAAGGGCCCCGGGGCGTGTGCCCCGGGGCCCTTCCGTGTCCCGCGCCTGTCCGTCGCCGCCGCCGCGTTACTCGGTCTTGATGGCGGTCAGCATGTTCAGGCGGGCGGCGCTGCGGGCCGGCCACATGGCGGCCAGGACGCCGACCACACCGGCGAGCAGGAGGAAGATGCCGATCCGGTCGTAGGGCAGGACCAGTTCGTAGTCGGGGACCGACTCGGTGAGGGTGGTGCCGACGGCCCAGGCGAGGAAGACGCCGATCACGACACCGAGCACCGCGCCGAAGAGCGAGATCACCACGGCCTCGAGGCGGATCATGTTCTTGACCCGGCCGCGGTCGAGGCCGATCGCCCGCAGCATGCCGATCTCCTGGGTCCGCTCGAAGACGGACATGGCCAGGGTGTTGACCACGCCGAGCACCGAGATGATCAGCGCCATGCCGAGCAGGCCGTACATGATGTTCAGCGCCAGGTTGATGATGCCGCCCATCTCGTTGCGCATGTCCTGGCGGGTGGCGACGGTCATCGCCGGGTTCTTGCCGAGCGCGTCGACGACGGTCTGCTGGCCGGCCTTGGACTCGCCGCCCGCGACGTTGACGTACACCTCGCGGATGTACTGCTCCTCGCTGTGGGCGCTGAGGATCTTGTTGTCGATGACGTACGGGGACAGCAGGCCTTCGAGGTCCTTGTAGACCGCGCCGACCTTGAGGTCGGCCTTCTGGCCGTCGTCGAACCGGACCGGGAGCGTGGCGCCCACGGCGAGCTTCTGCTTCCGCGCGGTCTTCTCCGCGACGGCGACCTCGCCCTTGCCGAGGCTCTCCAGCGAGCCGCTGAGCACCTCGATGTTCAGCAGCGCGCCGATGGCGGCCGGGTTGACGCCGGAGGCCGACCGGAAGTCCTCGCCGATCTTGAAGTAGCCGTCCGCCTGGGGGGAGACCGCCGTGACGCCCGGGGTCCTGGCCAGGGTCTCGGCCACCGACTTGTCCAGGTTGCCCATGCCGCCGGACATGGAGACCTTGTAGTCGGCCTTCAGCTTGTCCGTGCTCATCCGGTCCACGGCCTTGCCCATGGTGATGCCGAGCACGGACAGGGTGGTGACCAGGGTCAGCCCGATCGCCAGGGAGGCGGCGGTCACGGCGGTGCGGCGCGGGTTGCGCACGGCGTTCTGCGCGGCCAGCTTGCCGGGGACGCCGAACACCTTCCGCAGCAGCGGGCGGACGGCCGCGATGACCGGCTGGGAGAGCAGCGGCAGCAGCACGATGAGACCGATGAGCATGAAGAACGCGCCGCCGCCGACGAGCAGGCGGCCGTTTTCGCCGCCCGTGTTCACGCCGAGCAGGACGAGGCCGATCCCGACGACGCTGATGACCGAGCCGAGGACGTTGCGCACCTTCAGGGACTTCGCGGAGGCCGGCAGGTGGGCGCTGCCCATGGCGGCGACCGGGGCGATCCGGCCGGTGCGCCAGGCGGGCAGCACGGCGGCGAGCGTGGTGACCAGGACGCCGATGACCAGGGCCGCGACGACGGTGCCCGGAGCGATCACCAGGTCACCGGCGGGGATCTTGGCGCCGAGGGAGTCCATCAGGGAGCGCATGCCGACCGCGAGGCCGATGCCGGCCGCGAGGCCGACGGCGGCGGAGAGCGCGCCGACGACCAGGGCCTCGGCGAGCACCGAGCGCATGACCTGGCCGCGGTTGGCGCCGACGGCGCGCAGCAGCGCCAGCTCCTTGGTGCGCTGGGTGACCAGCATGGTGAAGGTGTTGTAGATCAGGAAGACGCCGACGAAGAGGGAGATGCCGGCGAAGACGAGCAGCATGGTGCTCATGCCGCTCATCTCGCGCTCGATGCTCTTGGCCTGCTGGGCGGCGAGCGCCTTGCCGGTCTGGGCCGTGGCGCTGCCCTTGCTGTCGAGCAGGAGCATGATCTCGTTCAGGAGCTGGTCGGCGGAGGTGCCGGGCGTGGCGGCGACCGAGAGCTCGTCGTAGAAGCCGGGCTGGAGGTAGAGCTCCTGGGCGACCCGGGTGTCGAAGAGCACCAGGCTGCCGCCGGCGTTGACGGCGCCGTCCTCGGTGGTGAAGACGCCGGTGAGGGAGAACTCGCGGACCGGGCCGTTGGTGGCGACGCGGACCTTGTCGCCGACCCGGTAGCCGCCCTGGGTGGCGGTCTCCCTGTCGAGGGCTATCTGGTCGGCCTTGACCGGCCCGGCGCCCTCGGTGAAGGCGTAGCGGGGGTCCTTGCCGTCCTTGACGGGGGTGTGGTTGGAGCCCTTGTTGGCCCAGCCGGAGCCGATCAGCTTGCCGTTCTCGTCACCGACACCGGCGAAGCCGGAGACCCGGCCGGAGACCGTGGCGACTCCCTTGACGGCCTTGACCTTGTCGAGGGTCTGCTGGCTGATGCCGGGCTCGCCCTCCTTCTGGCCCTCGTCGTTGCGTCCCTGGCCGTGGGAGGTGACCGAGACGGCCACGCCGTCGTAGCTCTTGGCGGACTGGCTGGAGAGGGACTTCTTGAGGGTGTCGGTGAAGACGAGGGTGCCGGAGACGAAGGCGACGCCGAGGGTGACGGCGAGCACCGTCATCAGGAGCCGGGCCTTGTGCGCGAGGACATTGCGCAGGGCGGTACGGAACATGGGGGATCTCAGTCCTGGGGGCTGGAAGTCTGCAGGAGGGCTACGGGCGCTGCCGGCCTCGGGGGCCGGGGCTGCGGCTCCGACTCAGCTGGTGCGGCCCTTGGCGTCGAAGGCCTTCATCCGGTCGAGTACGCCGTCGGCGGTGGGGTTGATCATCTCGTCGACGATGCGGCCGTCGGCGAGGAAGATGACGCGGTCCGCGTAGGAGGCGGCGACCGGGTCGTGGGTGACCATCACGACGGTCTGGCCGAGCTCGCGGACCGAGTTGCGCAGGAAGCCGAGGACCTCGGCGCCGGAGCGGGAGTCGAGGTTTCCGGTCGGCTCGTCGCCGAAGATGATCTCGGGGCGGGAGGCCAGGGCGCGGGCGACGGCCACGCGCTGCTGCTGGCCGCCGGAGAGCTGCGTGGGGCGGTGGCCGAGGCGGTCGGACAGGCCGACCATCCGGATCACGGTGTCCAGCCACTGCTTGTCGGGCTTGCGGCCGGCGATGTCCATGGGGAGCGTGATGTTCTCCAGGGCCGTCAGGGTCGGCAGCAGGTTGAAGGCCTGGAAGATAAAGCCGATCTTGTCCCGGCGCAGCTGGGTCAGCTGCTTGTCCTTGAGGCTGCCGAGCTCGGTCTCGCCGATGCGCACGGAGCCGGCGGAGAAGGTGTCGAGGCCGGCGACGCAGTGCATGAGGGTCGACTTGCCGGAGCCGGAGGGGCCCATGATCGCGGTGAACTGGCCCTGGCCGAAGTCGACGGAGACGTTGTCCAGCGCGACCACCTGGGTCTCGCCCTGGCCGTACACCTTGGAGAGCTGGGTGGCGCGGGCGGCCACGGCCTGGGTGGTGTGCGGGGCGTAGTTCATGGTGGTCACGGGGGGACTCCTGTCGAGCGGCTGTCTGCGTGGGACGGGGACCGTTCCATCGTCGCCGCGGGCATCACCGCTCCGGATCAGCCGAGGTGCCCGTTCGCGGGCCCACTGGAGGCTGACTGCGGCCCCGGCCGTCTCCTCCTTTGGTATGACAGAAGCCCTGAGGCCGGTCGGCCGGCGGCGCGGCGGCGGGCTCCCCGCCCGGGGGTGGCGCACGGGGTGGCGCGGGGCGGCGGGCAGGGTGGCGCGCGGCGGCGAAATCCCGTCAATCCCTGGCCGCGGGAGGGCGTCGCCCGGAACGGTGCCCACCGTGACTTATCGGGTCTGACGCCCCCTCAATCGCCAATAAAATCAGACAACATCGGATAGACGGCCCTCTGGGGCGGAGGCCGTTCCGGATAGGCTCGGCCCAGCGTTCAAGGCTTTTTTCACGGGGGCCCGCGGCGCCTTGCCCGGATGGTGGAATGCAGACACGGCGAGCTTAAACCTCGCTGGCCCTCGGGCCGTGCCGGTTCAAGTCCGGCTCCGGGCACTCAGCAGCCCTCCCGTTCATCCTCTGCGGTTCGCCGTGTCATCTCCTAAGATCCTCCTCCAGCAGTAGGGTGCTTTCTTTGCGAGCGCATTACTCTTGACGCAAGGCTGCGCACGGTGGCCATGGAGGAGTGAGATGAGGAGCAGTAACCCGGTCTTCTCGCGACGGGGGTTCAGCCGCGACAACGGCGGCTACGCGGGCTTCGAGGCGCAGCACGCGCAGGCCGGGACCGCGACCAACCCGTACGCGACGAATCCTTACGCCACCGACCCCACCACGGGGATGCCGGCGGCGCCGGTCCGCGCCAATGTGATGACCATCGACGACGTCGTGAGCCGTACGGCCATGACGCTCGGCACGGTCGTCCTGACCGCGACCATCGCCTGGCTCGCGCTGCCCGTCGACCCCGCCAACATCGGCAAGTCGTACGGCATCGCCATCGGCGCGGCACTGATCGCGTTCGTCCTGGCCATGGTCCAGTCCTTCAAGCGCAAGGCCTCGCCGGCGGTCATCCTCGCCTACGCGGCCTTCGAGGGTGTCTTCCTCGGCGTCCTGAGCTCGGCCACCAGCACCTACTTCGGTGCCGGTGTCGTCATCCAGGCCGTGATGGGCACGATGTGCGTCTTCGCGGGCGTGCTCTTCGCCTACAAGATGCGCTGGATCCGCGTCAACCGGCGCTTCACCGGCTTCGTGATGGCCGCGGCCATGGGCTTCATGCTGCTCATGCTCGCGAACCTGCTGTTCTCGGTCTTCGCGGGCGGTGACGGCCTCGGCTTCCGCAGCGGCGGCCTCGGCATCCTCTTCGGCGTCATCGGCGTCATCCTGGGCGCCTGCTTCCTCGCCCTCGACTTCAAGCAGGTCGAGGACGGCGTGGCGTACGGCGCCCCGCGCGAGGAGGCCTGGCTGGCGGCCTTCGGCCTCACGATGACCCTCGTGTGGATCTACCTGGAGATGCTGCGCATCTTCCAGATCCTCTCGGGCGACGACTAGTCGGACCGGTAGCCGTACGACGGCTACGGCATGGGGAAGGCCCCGCGAGCACACCGCTCGCGGGGCCTTCCCGCGTCTGGGGGTCGGGAGGGGGCGGAGGGATCGGAGGGATCGGGGGCGTGACCTCGGGGCGCTCAGCCGAACCGGCGCGCGGCTCTGCGCAGGTCGTACTCGTGGATGATCGCCTTGGCCTGGCCGTACGACAGTTCGTGCGCGCCGCGCAGCCAGCTGACCTTCTCCTCGAACCGGACGAGCGAAGGGCCCTCGTCGACGGTACGGAGCCAGTCGGAGAGCTCACGACCGGTGGTCTGGGGGATTCTGTCGATCATGTTGCGGTGGGTCTGCTCGGAGAACTCTACGGACATGGGCGCCTCCGGACTTGTCGCCGTGCTGTTCTCTTCACGTCACCGTGCCGCAGAGTTCGGCTGTTGGCAATGGTGCCGGGGCGGCGCGTAAGGTCGGCCGGGTGCTCGATACCTCACCCCTGACCGCCGCCGTGGAACGTTTCGCCGACTGGCTGCGGGCCGCGCCGCAGAGCCGGCTCCAGCGGGGGGCCGCCGCCGAGGCGCTGGAACTGGCCCGGGAGCTGGCCGTACGGGCGCAGCGGCTGGAGGCCGCGGTGTCCGCGGGGTCGGGGGCGGCTCCGGCGCGCGTGGTGCCGGACGCGGGGATCTTCGTCGTGGGTGACCAGGTGGCCGTGACCGGGCTGGACCTCGCCGAGGCACTGCGTACGACAGCGGCCCCGCCCGGAATGCTGGACGAGGCCGTGGCGCTGGTGGAGCGGGCGGAAGTCAGAGCGACGCGATGACGCGGTCCGCGAGGATGTAGACGTTGCTGTCGGGGTCCTCGGCGTCACCGCAGGAGAAGGTCAGCGCGTAGGCGCCGGAGATGCCCGAGCCGCCCAGCAGGACCGGCGCGGTGCCCGAACGCAGGGCCTCGGCGAGCCGCTCCGCCGTCTCCCGGTGGCCCGGGGTCATGCACAGCGTGGTGCCGTCGGTGAAGACGTACACGTCCAGGGTGCCCAGCGGGCCCGGGCGGACGTCCGCGAGGGCCGTACGGGACTCCGCGAGCTCCTCCAGGCGGCTGACCGTGCGCTCGTGGTCGGCGCCGGCGCCGGCGCTGTGGTGCGAGGACTGGACCGGGACGAAGTCGGGGTGCGAGGGGTGACGCCGACGGGCGGCGGCCAGCTCGGCCGAATCCTCCGGGTAGTCCTCGGCGAAGTCCTCGCCGAGCACCGGCTCCAGGTGCTCCAGGTGCTCCAGGCCGACCAGGTCCGCCTGCCGGGGCAGGAAGACCGGACTGTCCTCGCCGAGGCCGGGCAGGCCGCCCAGCAGCGAGGGGGCGTCGGCGGAGTCACGGGCCTCCTGCGCGGCCCAGAAGGCCCGCGCCTCGGCCAGCTCCCGCTCCCGCTCCTCCGCGAGGGCTTCGGCCACGGCGGCTCGTATCTCCGCGGCGGGGGACTCCACGGCGCTGCGGGCGTGCGGGACGGCGGCGGCGGCCCGCGGATGGGCCGACACCGCCAGCTCACCGCGCAGGGCCGCGACCTGCTTGCGCAGTCCGTGGACGGCGTGCAGCGCAGCAGCGCCCACGGCCGTGGCAGCGGCCGTGGTCAGCAACAGGGCAAGAGGCATGGCGCTCACTGACTAACTCCTGATGTGATTCGATCCCCCGACTTCCTACATCAGAGTGTCCCGGCCTGGGAATGGCGTGCAGTGCATTACGTCATGAATTGGACAGGGCTTTGGTCACACGGGACTCACCCGTACCGCGCTGACCTGCGGACATGCCACTCCCCCAGGACAAAGGTCACATCCTGGGGGAGATTCGGTCACAGGTCGGCCGCGAGGGGATTGGAATCGGTGTCAGTTACGACGCCCGGATCCCGTGGATCCCTTGGGGGGCTTGGCTCAGCCCCAACCTCCGCTACGGCTCAGCTCAGCCGCTCTTCTCGCTGGTCGCGCTGATCTTCGCCACCGCTGCGGGCAGGTGCCGTCCTCGTTCCTCGGGCGGCCCCTACCCTCCGCTACGGCTCAGCTCAGCCGCTCGATCACCATCGCCATGCCCTGGCCCCCGCCCACACACATCGTTTCCAGGCCGAACTGCTTGTCGTGGAACTGGAGGCTGTTGATCAGGGTGCCGGTGATACGGGCACCGGTCATCCCGAACGGGTGACCGACGGCGATGGCCCCGCCGTTGACGTTCAGCTTGTCCAGCGGGATCTCCAGGTCGCGGTACGACGGGATGACCTGGGCCGCGAAGGCCTCGTTGATCTCGAAGAGGTCGATGTCGCCGACCGTCAGGCCGGCCCGCTTCAGCGCCTGCTTGGACGCCTCGACCGGACCCAGGCCCATGATCTCGGGGGAGAGGCCGGTGACGCCGGTGGAGACGATCCGGGCCAGCGGGGTCAGGCCCAGCTCGCGGGCCTTGGTGTCGCTCATGATGACGAGGGCGGCGGCGCCGTCGTTCAGCGGGCAGCAGTTGGCGGCCGTGACCAGGCCGTCGGGGCGGAAGACGGGCTTCAGGCCCTGGACGCCCTCCAGGGTCACTCCGGCGCGCGGGCCGTCGTCCGTGCTGACCACGTTGCCGTCGGGGGTGGTGACGGGGGTGATCTCCCGCTCCCAGAAGCCGTTCTTGATGGCGGCCTCGGCGAGGTTCTGCGAGCGCACGCCGAACTCGTCCATGTCCTGGCGGGTCACGCCCTTGACCCGGGCCAGGTTCTCGGCGGTCTGCCCCATCGCGATGTAGGCGTCCGGGATCAGGCCGTCCGCGCGCGGGTCGTGCCAGGAGGCGCCCTCGCTCTGCGCGACGGCGGCGGTCCGCGCCTCCGCGTCCGCGAACAGCGGGTTGTGGGTGTCCGGCAGGCCGTCCGAGGAGCCCTTGACCGACCGCGACACCATCTCGACGCCCGCGGAGATGAAGACGTCGCCCTCGCCCGCCTTGATGGCGTGCAGCGCCATGCGGGAGGTCTGGAGGGAGGAGGAGCAGTAGCGGGTGATCGTGCAGCCCGGCAGGTGGTCCATGCCCATCTGCACGGCGACGATCCGGCCGAGGTTGTGGCCCTGCTCGCCGCCGGGGAGACCGCAGCCGAGCATCAGGTCGTCGATCTCGCGGGGGTCCAGCTCGGGGATCTTGGCGAGGGCGGCCTGGATGATCGTCGCGGTCAGGTCGTCCGGGCGGACGTCCTTGAGGGACCCCTTGAAGGCGCGCCCGATCGGGGAGCGGGCGGTGGAAACGATGACGGCTTCGGGCATCGGGACTCCCAAGGGGTGGTGTGTTGCGGCTCTTAGCGGACCGCAAGCGAAGTTACCGCCCCGTACGGTCGAGGTCACTGCCCTCGCCGTGTGATGCCGGTCGCTCCGCACGATGACCGGCAGGTACCCCGCACCACGGCCCGCGATGCGTCCCGGCCTCCGGCGCCCCGACACGCCGCCGACCTCGCCGGCTCCGGGCCGATGTTCCGGCCCTCCGTCGGCCGTCTCGCTGGCTCGGGCGCCATCGCCGCCTGCCGGCGGCCGGGCAGCGCCGTGGCGGCCCCTGGAGGGGTCAGGCTCCCTCCGTGACGCGGTTCGGGGAGTCCTCCGGCTTCGGTTCCGGCTGCGGGAGCTCCTCGCCCGGGACGCGCCGTCTGCGGCGGTGCTTGAGCAGGGCCCACGGGCCGCGGGCGGCCGTGACCTCGGTGCCCGCCTCCCCCGCGGCAGCGGACGCGGCCTTGGCCACCGGCAGCATGTCCTCGTCCCGCGAGACGTCCAGGCGGTCCGACTCCGGCCACACGCCCAGCGCCGCGCACAGCGTCGGCAGCACCGCCATGGCGGCGGTCGCGTACCCCTCGGCCGACGGGTGGTAGGAGTCCGGGCCGAACATCTCCCGCGGGTTCGCCGCGAACTCCGGCCCCAGCAGGTCGCCCATCGACACCGTACGGGCCCCCAGCGCGACCACGCCGATCGTCTGGGCCGCGGCCAGCTGCCGGGAGACCCGGCGGGCCATCCAGCGCAGCGGCTGGTAGACCGGCTCGATGGTGCCCAGGTCCGGGCAGGTGCCGATCACGACCTCGGAGCCCGCCAGCCGCAGCCGGCGTACGGCCGCCGTCAGCAGCCGCACCGACTGGGTCGGCGGCATCCGCCGGGTCACGTCGTTCGCGCCGATCATGATCACGCAGACGTCGGGCGGGGGGCCGTCCCCATCGAGCAGCAGCCCCACCTGCCGGTCCAGGTCGTCCGACATGGCTCCCGACAGCGCCACGTTCCGCAGCTCCACCGGCCGCTCGGCCACCGACGCCAGCCCGGAGGCCAGCAGGGCACCCGGCGTCTGCCGGGCCCGCCGTACGCCGAGCCCGGCCGCCGTCGAGTCGCCCAGCATCCCCAGCCGCAGCGGGCCGGGACTAAACTCGGGACCACCGAACTCACTCCCGTACAGCCCGTCGGCGCGCGGCGGATCGGGCAGCCCCGTGCCCACCGTGCGCTTGGCGAACTGCAACTCCGCCAGCACCAGCCCCACCGCGGCGGCACCGACGAGCCCGAGTCCGCCCCCGCCGTACGCCGCGCCCGCCGCGATCCGGCGGGCCGTCCTCGCCCTGGACACCCTTCGAGCCACCTCGCTTCCCTGCCTGGCCCTGATGACCTACCTGCCCCGTAACGCCGGTCGGCCAATCCCTTTCCGCTTACTCTGGCCGGACCTCCCGGAGAACCCGTGGAGTCCTCTTCTTGGAGAACATGGTGCAATTCCACGACTCGATGATCAGCCTCGTCGGCAACACCCCGCTGGTGAAGCTCAACCGTGTGACCGAAGGCCTGCGGGCCACCGTCCTTGCGAAGGTCGAGTACTTCAATCCCGGTGGATCCGTGAAGGACCGGATCGCCGTACGGATGATCGAGGCCGCCGAGCAGAGCGGAGCACTCAAGCCCGGCGGCACCATCGTGGAGCCGACCAGCGGCAACACGGGCGTAGGACTCGCCATCGTGGCCCAGCAGAAGGGCTACAAGTGCATCTTCGTCTGCCCTGACAAGGTGTCGCTGGACAAGATCAACGTGCTGCGCGCGTACGGCGCCGACGTCGTCGTCTGCCCGACCGCCGTCGACCCCGAGCACCCGGACTCGTACTACAACGTGTCCGACCGCCTCGTGCGCGAGACGCCGGGCGCCTGGAAGCCGGACCAGTACAGCAACCCGAACAACCCCCGTTCGCACTACGAGACCACCGGTCCCGAGCTGTGGGAGCAGACGGACGGGAAGATCACCCACTTCGTAGCGGGCGTCGGCACCGGCGGCACGATCTCCGGTACCGGCAACTACCTGAAGGAGGTCAGCGGCGGGAAGGTCAAGGTCATCGGCGCCGACCCCGAGGGTTCGGTCTACTCCGGCGGCTCCGGCCGCCCGTATCTCGTCGAGGGCGTCGGCGAGGACTTCTGGCCGACCGCCTACGACCCGAACGTGACCGACGAGATCATCGCGGTGTCCGACAAGGACTCCTTCCAGATGACCCGCCGCCTCGCCAAGGAGGAGGGCCTCCTGGTCGGCGGCTCCTGCGGCATGGCGGTCGTCGCCGCGCTGCGCGCCGC
This sequence comes from Streptomyces sp. NPDC003042, assembly GCF_053591315.1. Lineage (NCBI taxonomy): Bacteria > Bacillati > Actinomycetota > Actinomycetes > Kitasatosporales > Streptomycetaceae > Streptomyces > Streptomyces sp. NPDC003042. The sequence goes on along the minus strand of NZ_JBSFTP010000020.1, from coordinate 63,792 downwards.
CGAGGGCCTCGGCCCGGACGACGTGGTCGTCGTCCTGCTGCCGGACAGCGGCCGCGGCTACCTCAGCAAGATCTTCAGTGACGAGTGGATGGCCGGGCACGGCTTCCTCGAGGACGCGGGCCCCGCCGCGCGCATCGGCGACGTGCTGAACGACAAGGAGGGCGGCATCCCCTCCCTCGTCCACATGCACCCCGAGGAGACCGTCGGCGAGGCCATCGAGGTCCTGCGCGAGTACGGCGTCTCGCAGATGCCGATCGTCAAGCCGGGCGCCGGTCACCCGGACGTGATGGCCGCCGAGGTCATCGGCTCGGTGGTGGAGAAGGAACTGCTGGCGGCGCTGTTCGCGCAGCGGGCCTCCCTCGGCGACCCGCTGGAGAAGCACATGAGCTCGCCGCTGCCGCAGGTCGGCTCCGGCGAGCCGGTGTCCGAGCTGATGGCGGTGCTCGGCGAGGCCGACGCGGCGATCGTGCTGGTCGAGGGCAAGCCGACCGGCGTGGTCAGCCGTCAGGACCTGCTGGCCTTCCTCGCCAAGGGCGCCAAGTAGCCCTGCGGCTCGCACGGTCCGGGCCCGTCGCGCAAACGGTACGGGCCCGACACGTGGCGGCAGCACCGGCTTAACACGGCTCCGGCACCGTGGTGGTTGTCGGCAGGGGCGGTACCCGCCCCGGCCGGCACCACGAACGGTGTCACGCACTTCCGGAGCGGCTCCCGGACCGCGTGTGCGCCATGGGCGCGGCCGGCCCTGACCCGGCCCGTGTCCCACGCGGGAACCGCCGTCGTCCCGCCCCCCGGGCAACCGGGGGTGCGGCGGTTCCCGCCTTGTCTTTCCGGCTCGGTGTCTTTCCGGCTCGGTCCGGTGCGTCAGTCCCGGGGGTCCCCGTCCCGGCGCCGGAGGCCCTTGGCGGCGTGGATGAAGTTGACGCCCAGGATGCCGCCCCAGGCGACCAGGAGGCCGCTCAGTTCCGCGTGGGCCGCCGCGATCGCGGAGAGCGGGATCGCGAGGATCAGGGTGACGACGGCGAACCCGAAGCGCTCGCCGAAGTCGCCGACCGCCGATCCGGCCGCGGGCGGGCCGCCCCGGGCCGTGAGCAGGCGTTCCTCGGCGAGGCGGCGCCGGACCTGGGTGTCGACCTTCTCCACGAACGAGTCCACCAGCGCGGACTCGTACTCGGGCCCGAGTTCCCGCCGGGCCTCGATGGTGGCGTCGAGTTCCTTCTTGAGGTCATGGGCCTGTGGGGAGTGCGCTGTCATCCCCCCACGGTAGGAACCGGCGCGCGCCTCGGCACGGGGGCTAGCCCCCGTATCCCGTCGCACCGCGCATCCCGCATCGCGGTCGTGGGTTGCCGAGCTGCATAAGCGCATGCAGAGTGCTCCGTGAGTGAATATTTCGGTGAACGGAGGGGATGGGGATGAGCGACAGCCCGGCCGCACGGCTGCAGAAGCTGTTCGAGGGGCACCGGCTGACGCCCACCCAGCGGCGGATCGCGCACTGCATGGTGCGCGGGGCGGCGGAGGTGCCCTTCCTGTCGAGCGTGGAACTGGCCGAGCTGGCCGGAGTGAGCCAGCCGTCGGTGACCCGGTTCGCGGTGGCGCTCGGCTTCGACGGGTACCCGGCCCTGCGGCGGCATCTGCGCGAAGTGGCGCCCGCCGGGCGGCCCGAGGGCGCGCACGAGGACGCGTACAACGAGTACCAGCAGGCCGTACAGGGCGAGATCGAGAACCTGCGGCGGCTGTCGGCCATGCTCGCCGACCCCACGCCGGTGCGGGAGGCGGGGCGGGTGCTCGCCGCCTCGAAGCCGCTGCCCGTGCTGGGGCTGCGGGCGGCGTCCTCGCAGGCGCGCGGGTTCGCGTACTTCGCGGCCAAGGTGCATCCGGACGTACGGCTCCTCGACGAGGGCGGCTCGATGATGGAGGACCGGATCGACGCGGCCCTCTACGAGGGGGCCACCGCGCTGCTCTGCTTCGCCCTTCCCCGTCACCCCCGGGAAGTGGTGGAGACGCTCGAACGCTCCCGGCGGGCCGGCCTGACCGTGGTGACCGTCGCGGACTCGGCCTTCGCGCCCGTCGCCCGGCACTCCGACCTGCTGATCCCCGCGCCGGTCGGGACCGGGCTGGCCTTCGACACGGCGTGTGCGCCGATGCTGCTGGGCCGGGTGCTGCTGGAGGCGATGGCGGACGAGCTGCCGGACGCGCAGGCACGGCTGGAGGCCTTCGATGCCCGGGCCGCGGCGCGCGGGCTGTTCGTGGAATGACGTGACGGGACGTGACGGGACGTGACGTTCAACGGTAGTTGAGTTCCGCCAGCTCGGTCGCCTGGGGGTCCCCCCGGACGGAGTCTGGGGGATGGTCGCGCAGCGCCGGGATGCGGGCCAGGAGCGGGAGCGCGGTGTTGCGTACGGCGCGCAGGGCCGGGTTGCGGGTGGTGGCGAGGCGCGTCATCCGGTCGGTGAGGGCCACGACCCGCAGGGCGACGGGCCGGCGGCGGGCCTCGTAGGCGTCGAGGTCGCCGGCGGCCAGAGCGCGGCCGAGGGCGTAGCCGTCCTGGATGCCGGTGTTCATGCCCTGCCCGCCGACCGGGCTGTGCACGTGGGCGGCGTCCCCGGCGAGCAGCAGCCGCCCGGCGCGGTAGCGGTTGGCGACGCGGTGGTGGACCCGGAAGCGGGAGGACCAGGTCAGTGCCGTGACCGTGGCCCGGTCGGGGGCGCGTGCGTCCAGCAGGCCCTGGACGAAGGCCATGTCCGGCTCGGCGGGGGCCTCGTCGACGGTGGCGACGACCCGGTAGTGCCCTCCGGGCAGCGGGGCGACCACGGTGAGCCCGGCGGCGGAGAAGGTGAGCGAGACCTCGCCGGGGCCGGGGGCCCAGTCCATGGCGACGTCGGCGAGGACGAAGGACTCCTCGTAAGCGCCGCCGGTGAAGCCGATCCCGGCGGCCTCGCGGGCCGCGCTGTGCATGCCGTCGGCGCCGACGGCGTGGGCGGCGCGCAGGGTTTCGCCGGTGGCGGTGGTGAGGGTGACGCCGTCGGAGTCCTGGGTGATGCCGGTGACCTCGTAGGGCCGGTGGACGTCGCCGCCGAGGGCGCGCAGGCGGCGCAGGAGCACGGCCTCGGTCTGGTACTGGGGGACCATCAGCGTGTACGGGTGGGCCGTGGGCAGGCCGCCGAAGTCGATCGCGGCGAGCGGGCGGGCGCCGTCGCGGAGCCGGAAGCGCGTGAGGGGGAGGCCGAGGGCGACGAGTTCGGCGGAGAGGGCGCCGGACGGGTCGAGCTCGTCGAGGACCTCCAGGGTGCGGGCGTGCACGACGGCGGCGCGGGAGGTGTTGGCGCCTTCCGCCTGGCGGTCGAGGAGGACGAAGTCGACGCCGGCCCCGGCCCCGGCCAGGGTGACGGCGAGCGCGAGGCCGGTGGGTCCGGCGCCGACGATCGCCACTGCGGTACGGGCGGGGAGCGGGAGTGCGGCGGTGCTGGTCATGCGGCCTCCTCCGGCGGGCCAACGGTTGTTGGCCAACGGCTGTTGACGTCAGGGTGCGCCTGTCGCGCTGGCATGTCAACACATGTTGGCCTACGGTTGTTGGCATGACAGTGCGACGCTCGGACCAGACGAAGACGGCCATCCTGCGGGCGGCCCGGGAGCGCTTCGCCGCGCACGGGTACGAGCGCACGACGATCCGCGCCGTCGCGGCCGACGCGGCGATCGACCCCTCGATGGTCATGCGGTACTTCGGGAGCAAGGAGAAGCTCTTCGACGCCGCCCTCGCCGTCGACCTGCGGCTGCCGGACCTGGCCGCCGTGCCGCCGGGAAAGCTGCCCGCCGTCCTCGTACGGCACTTCGTGGACCGGTGGGAGGGCGACCCGGCCGATGACGCCCTGCTGGTGCTGTTGCGCTCCGCGGTGACGAACGAGCAGGCCGCGGCCCGGATGCGGGAGGTGTTCGCGGCGCAGGTCGCCCCGGCGCTGGCCGCTGCCCTCGGGCCGGAGCGGGCCGCCCGCGCGGCCGGCCTGGTCTCCGCCCAGCTGCTGGGCCTGGCGCTGACCCGCTACCTCCTGCGGCTCCCCGCGGTGGCGTCCCTGACGCCGGACGAACTCGTCGCGGGCCTGTCCCCGGCCCTGGCGGCCACGTTGTCCCCCGCCTGACGCCGCGTTGCCGGGGGCGCTGACCCCCGCGCCTCAAAGGCCGGCGGGGCTGGATGTGGCGGGCGTAGGCCTTGAGGTGCGCCTGCTGCGCCGCTGCGCAGCAGGCGCCGCCGGGCGGATTGCCGCGCAGCGGCAATTTCAGCCTGGCCGGGCGGCAGGTGTGAGTGCAGCTCAGCCACATCCAGCCCCGCCAGGGGGTATCCCCGGACGGAGTCTGGGGGGTTTGAGGCGCGGGTCCGGGCAGGGCCCGGAACGCGGAGCCGCGGCTATAGGAGCGCGTCGCGCAAGCCGCCGCCCGCCTCCGCGACGATGGCGGCGACGGACTGCGCCGGGCGGGCCAGGCTGAAGCGGACCCCGCCCCTCGGGGTGCGCGTGAAGCCGTGGACCGCCGGGCGCGGAAGGCTGTTGTAGCCGTAATGCGCCGTGAAGAAGTACGCACCCGTGTCCGGGACGGCGATCAGGTCGCCCGGGGCCAGCTCCGGCAGCTCCCGCGCCGTGGCCAGCAGGTCCCCCGCGAAGCAGGCGGGCCCGGCGATGTCCTGCGCGAGGGGGGCGCCGGTCTTCGGGGCGCCCTTGGCGTCGTACGGGAGGATCCGCAGCGGCCAGGCCGCCGGGGCGTACACCGTGCGGGTGGCCAGCTGGACTCCGGCGTGGGTGAGGGCGATGGGGCGGCCCCCGGTGACCTTCGTGTACTCGACCCTGGCCAGCACCAGGCCGTTCTTGGCCAGCAGGGACCGGCCGAACTCCGTGACCAGGCCGTACGAGCCGTCGAAGAGGGCCGGGACGGCGTCCTGGAGGGCGGCCACGTACTGCGCGTACGTCGGTGTGTGCGCGTCCGAGGTGAAGTTCACCGGGAGGCCGCCGCCGATGTCGAGGGTGTCGATCCGGCGGCACCCGGCCGCCGCGTTGACCTCCTCGGCCAGGGCGTGCAGCTCGCGTACCCCCTGCGCGATCAGCGGCAGCGGCACGCCCTGTGACCCCGAGTGGGTGTGCAGCCGGGTCAGCCACGGCCGCTCCACGCAGGCCCGTACGAGCCACTCGCGCGCGCCCGGGTCGCGCAGCGGGATCCCGAACTTCGACGTGGCGGTGGCGGTGGAGAGGGCGTCGATGGTGCCCGCCCCCGTCTGGGGGTTGATCCGCAGCCCGATCGGGGAGCGGGTGTCCGGGGCGGTGGCCAGCAGCGCGTCGAGGCGCTCCAGCTCCTGGCGGTTGTCGGCGTTGACGGCGATGCCCAGGGCCAGCGCCTCGCGCAGCTCCGGCACCGTCTTCGCGGGGGAGTCCAGCACCGTACGGTCGGCCGGCACCCCGGCGGCGCGGGCCAGCGCGAGCTCCCCCGGGCTGGCCACCTCGCAGCCGATACCGGAGTCGGAGAGCAGCCGCAGCACCGGGACCAGCGGGGCGGCCTTGACGGCGAAGGCGTGCAGGACGGGGGTGCCGGGCGCCAGCGCGGCGGCGAACGCGCTGGTCAGGGCGGCGGCGGAGGCGCGGATCCCGGTCACGTCCAGCAGGCAGGCGACCGGATCGGAGTCCAGCAGCCCCTGTTCGACGGCCGCCCGCACGGCGGCGTCGCGGAGCGCGGCGGGGTCGTGCGGATACGTCACCGTGTGCGTCTCGGCAGCCATGCTCGCCATCCCATCACCCGGCCGGGCCGCCCGCAGCTGTTGACTGGATCTATTCAAGCCGCGAGGATGTGAATAGATCGACCAACATCGGAGGAGGCACCCGCCATGTCAGGACCCCGCCCCGTACGGGCCGCGCGAGGCACCGAGCTCAGCACCCTGGGATGGCAGCAGGAGGCCGCGCTGCGGATGCTCCAGAACAACCTCGACCCCGAGGTCGCCGAGCACCCCGACAAGCTGGTCGTCTACGGCGGCACTGGCAAGGCCGCGCGCGACTGGCGCTCGTACGACGCGATGGTCCGCACCCTCCGGACCCTCAAGCAGGACGAGACGATGCTCGTCCAGTCCGGCCGCCCGGTCGGCGTGATGCAGACCCACGAGTGGGCGCCGCGCGTCCTGCTCGCGAACTCCAACCTGGTCGGCGACTGGGCCAACTGGGAGGAGTTCCGCCGCCTGGAGCACCTGGGCCTGACCATGTACGGGCAGATGACCGCCGGTTCGTGGATCTACATCGGCACGCAGGGCATCCTCCAGGGCACCTACGAGACCTTCGCGGCCGTCGCGGCCAAGCTGCATTCAATTGGCAAAGGTGTCAACGGAACTCTGGCCGGCACCATCACCCTGACCGCCGGACTCGGCGGCATGGGCGGCGCCCAGCCGCTGGCCGTGACGATGAACGACGGCGTCGCGATCTGCGTCGACGTCGACCCGCGCGCCATCGACCGCCGCATCGAGCACCGCTACCTGGACGTGAAGGCCGACAACCTGCGCCACGCCCTCCAGCTCGCCGTCGAGGCCCGCGACGCCCGCAAGCCCCTCTCCATCGGCCTGCTCGGCAACGCCGCCGACCTGCTCCCGCAGATGCTGGCCGAGGGCGCGCCGATCGACATCGTGACCGACCAGACCTCGGCGCACGACCCGCTCGCCTACCTCCCCACGGGCGTCGACTTCGACGACATGGCCTCCTACGCCGCCAAGGACCCGGCGGGCTTCACCACCCGCGCCCGCGAGTCCATGGCCCGCCACGTCGAGGCCATGGTCGGCTTCATGGACGCCGGCGCCGAGGTCTTCGACTACGGCAACTCCATCCGCGGCGAGGCCCAGCTGGCCGGCTACGACCGCGCCTTCGCCTTCCCCGGCTTCGTCCCCGCCTACATCCGGCCGCTGTTCTGCGAGGGCAAGGGCCCCTTCCGCTGGGCGGCGCTCTCCGGCGAGGCCTCGGACATCCACAAGACCGACAAGGCGCTTCTCGAACTCTTCCCCGAGAACGAGTCCCTCCACCGCTGGATCAAGATGGCGGGCGAGCGGGTCCACTTCCAGGGCCTGCCCGCGCGGATCTGCTGGCTCGGCTACGGCGAGCGCGACAAGGCCGGCGAGCGCTTCAACGACATGGTCGCCTCCGGCGAGCTGGCCGCCCCGCTGGTCATCGGCCGCGACCACCTCGACTGCGGCTCGGTGGCCTCCCCGTACCGCGAGACCGAGGCCATGCTCGACGGCTCCGACGCCATCGCCGACTGGCCGCTGCTCAACGCCATGGTGAACGTCGCCTCCGGCGCCTCCTGGGTCTCCATCCACCACGGCGGCGGCGTCGGCATGGGCCGCTCGATCCACGCGGGCCAGGTCACCGTCGCCGACGGCACCCCGCTCGCCGGCGAGAAGATCCGCCGCGTCCTGACCAACGACCCCGGCATGGGCGTCATCCGCCACGTCGACGCCGGCTACGACATCGCCGAAGAGGTGGCGGCCGAGCGCGACGTCCGCATCCCCATGCGCGAGGGTGACACCGCGTGAATGAGGGTCCCTCCTTCCACCGCATGTGGGCCGAGCTCGCGCCCATCGGCCGCCACGCGGACTCCGGCGGGTACCGCCGGTACGCGTGGACGGGCGCCGACGCCGACTGCCGGACCTGGTTCCAGGCGCAGGCCGAGGCGCGCGGTCTGACGTACGAGACCGACCGCAACGGCAACCAGTGGGCCTGGCTCGGCGACCCCCTGGCCGGCGACGCCGTGGTCACCGGCTCGCACCTGGACTCCGTCCCCGACGGCGGGGCCTTCGACGGCCCCCTCGGGGTGGTGTCCTCCTTCGCTGCCCTGGACGAACTCCGCGGGCGGGGAGTGGAGTTCTCCAGGCCGCTGGCCATCACCAACTTCGGTGACGAGGAGGGGGCGCGCTTCGGCCTCGCCTGCGTCGGCTCCCGGCTCGCCGCCGGACAGCTGACCAAGGAGAAGGCGTACGCGCTGCGCGACGCCGACGGCATCACGCTGCCCCAGGCCATGGAGGCCGCCGGGTACGACCCCGAGACGATCGGGGCCGACCCCGAACGGCTGGGCCGGATCGGCGCCTTCGTCGAGCTGCACGTCGAACAGGGCCGCGCGCTCGACCTGTCGGGGGACCGCGTCGGCATCGCCTCCGCGATCTGGCCGCACGGCCGCTGGCGGTTCGACTTCCGCGGAGAGGCCAACCACGCGGGCACCACCCGCCTGGTGGACCGCCGCGACCCGATGCTCACGTACGCGGCGACCGTCCTGGCCGCCCGCCGGGAGGCGGCCCTCGCCGGGGCCGTCGCCACCTTCGGGAAGATCGCGGTCGAACCGAACGGGGTCAACGCCATCCCGTCCCTCGTGCGCGGCTGGCTCGACTCCCGGGCCGCCGACCAGGCCACCCTCGACACGGTCGTCACCGCCGTCGAGAAGGCCGCCCGCGAGCGCGCCGACCAGGACGGCATCGACCTGGACATCGTCCGGGAGTCCTTCACCCCGGTCGTCGAATTCGAGCACGCCCTGCGCGACGAGCTGAACCGGCTCCTGGGCGGGGCCGTCCCCGTCCTCGGCACCGGGGCGGGACACGACGCCGGGATCCTCTCCGCCGCCGTCCCGACCGCGATGCTGTTCGTACGCAACCCCACCGGCGTCTCGCACTCGCCGAGGGAGTTCGCCGCCGAGGACGACTGCGTGGCCGGCGTCCTCGCCCTCGCCGACGTACTGGAAGGACTCGCGTGCCGCTGAAGACGTATTGGCTGGAACACGCCTGGCTCGGCACCCACGTCGAGCCGGGCGTCGCCCTGGCCGTGTCGGCCGACGGCCACATCGCCGACCTGTGCACCGGCGTGGCCACCCCGCCGCCGGGTGCGGAGCCCCTGCGCGGCCTGACGATCCCAGGCCTGGCCAACGCCCACAGCCATGCCTTCCACCGCGCGCTGAGGGGGAGCGTCCAGGTCGGCTCCGGCACCTTCTGGACGTGGCGCGACATCATGTACAAGGTCGCCCAGAACCTCACCCCGGACAGCTACTTCGCGCTCGCGCGCGCCGTGTACGCCGAGATGGCCCTGGCCGGCATCACCAACGTCGGCGAGTTCCACTACGTCCACCACGCCCCCGGCGGGACCCCCTACGCCGACCCGAACGCCATGGGCGAGGCCCTGATCGAGGCGGCCGCGGCGGCCGGCATCCGGATCACCCTGCTGGACACCGCGTACCTGTCCGCGGGCTTCGGGGAGGCCCCGAACCCGCACCAGCTGCGCTTCTGCGACGGCACCGCCGACGCCTGGGCCGAGCGCGTGAGCGCCCTCAAGCCCCGCGAACACGCCCTGATCGGCGCCGCGATCCACTCCGTGCGGGCCGTGCCGGCCGGACAGCTCGCCACCGTCGCCGCCTGGGCCGAGGAGCGCCGGGCCCCCCTGCACGTGCACCTCTCCGAGCAGACCGCCGAGAACGACGCCTGCGAGGCCGCCCACGGCCGCACCCCCACCCAGCTCCTCGCCGACCACGGCGTGCTCGGCCCGCGCACCACCGGCGTGCACAACACCCACCTCACCGACACGGACATCGCCCTCCTCGGTGGCACCACCACCGGCACCTGCATGTGCCCCACCACCGAACGCGACCTCGCCGACGGCATCGGCCCCGCCACCCGGCTCCAGCACGCGGGCAGCCCGCTCTCGCTGGGCAGCGACAGCCATGCCGTGATCGACCTGTTCGAAGAGGCCCGCGCGATGGAGCTGAACGAGCGCCTGCGCAGCCGCACCCGAGGCCACTGGACGGCGAACGCCCTGCTGGCCGCCGCGACCACCGACGGCCACGCGGCCCTCGGCCGCCCCGGCGCGGGCCGCTTGGAGGCGGGCGCGCTCGCGGACTTCACCACGATCGCCCTGGACTCCGTCAGGACGGCCGGACCGCTGCCCCAGCTGGGCGCCGAGACGGCCGTATTCGCCGCCTCCGCGGCCGACGTACGCCACACCGTGGTCGCGGGCCGTCACATCGTCCGCGACGGGGCGCACACCCTGGTCCCGGACGTCCCCGCAGCCCTGGCCGAATCCATCGCAGCCGTCCGCGGCTGAAGGAGTACAGGACCCCCATGACCACGGTCATCACCAACATCGCCAGCCTGGTCACCAACGACCCCTCCCTCGGTGACGGTTCTCCCCTCGGTCTGATCCAGGACGCGGCGGTCGTCATCGACGGCGACCGCATCGCCTGGGTCGGTGCTTCCAGCAAAGCACCCGCCACTGACAACGCCTTCGACGCCACCGGCCGGGCCCTGATCCCGGGCTTCGTCGACTCCCACTCGCACCTCGTCTTCGCGGGCGACCGCACCGCCGAGTTCAACGCCCGGATGTCGGGACGCGGCTACACCGCCGGAGGCATCCGCACCACCGTCGCCGCCACCCGCGCCGCGACCGACGCCGAACTCGAAGCCAACCTGCTGCGCCACCTCCACGAGGCCCGCCGCCAGGGCACCACCACCTTCGAGACCAAGTCCGGCTACGGCCTGACCGTCGCCGACGAGGCCCGCGCCCTGCGCATCGCCGCCGCGCACACCGAGGAGGTCACCTACCTCGGCGCGCACATCGTGTCCCCCGACTACGCCGAGAGGCCGGCGGGGGCCGCGGAATACGTAGCCCTCGTCACCGGCGAGATGCTGGCGGCCTGCGCCCCGTACGCCCGCTGGGTGGACGTCTTCTGCGAGAAGGGCGCCTTCGACGGCGACCAGGCCCGCGCCATCCTCACCGCGGGCGCCGCCGCCGGGCTGATCCCGCGCATCCACGCCAACCAGCTCTCCCACGGCCCCGGCGTGCAGCTCGCCGTGGAGCTGGAGGCCGCCTCCGCCGACCACTGCACCCACCTCACCGACGCCGACGTCGACGCCCTCGGCCAGGCCGCCGCCACGACGGTGGCCACCCTGCTGCCCGGCGCCGAGTTCTCCACCCGCGCCCCCTGGCCCGACGCCCGCCGCCTGCTCGCCGCGGGGGCCACCGTCGCCCTGTCCACGGACTGCAACCCCGGTTCCTCCTACACCAGTTCGATGCCGTTCTGCATCGCCCTCGCCGTCCGTGACATGCGGATGACCCCCGACGAAGCCCTGTGGTCCGCCACCGCCGGCGGTGCCCGCGCCCTGCGCCGCACCGACATCGGCCGCGTCGCCCCCGGCGCCCGCGCCGACCTGGCCCTCCTCGACGCCCCCAGCCACGTCCACCTCGCCTACCGTCCGGGCGTCCCGCTCGTCTCCGCCGTCTGGCAGCGCGGGGTCCGCGCCGCCTGACCGGGCGCCCTGACCGGGCCGCCTGAGGCCCCTCCGATACGGCGCGTCCTTTGTCTTCCCTCCACAAGGTCCCGGGCGTACCTTGAGCCACCCATCTGATGTGTCGTCAGTAACTTGTGGCCCGAGGGGAAGACGAAGGTGTCCGACCGGAAACGCTCCACCGCGCTCGCACTGGCCTCCGCGCTGGCCGGATCGGCGGTCCTGCTGGCAGCCCCCGCGGCCCACGCCGACGTGGTCGACGTCGCGTACGACTGCAAGACCCCGATCGGGGACAAGTCGGCCGTCTCGCCCATCGACATCAAGGCCGTCAAGGAAGGCGACGCCTACAAGCTGACGATGTCCTTCCAGAAGGGCGTCTCCTCCAGCCCCATCGAGCTCGGCAAGGGCGCGATGAGTCCCAGCGCCGTCATCATGGCCGACGGCGCCGAGAAGGTCCCGGTCCCGGTCTCCGGACCGCCCAACCCCGAGGCCGCCCCCGCCAACACCCCCATCAAGATCACCGACCTCTCGGGCACCTACACGCCCAAGAAGAGCGGCAAGGTCACCTTCACCGCGGGCGTCCTCACCATCAAGGCCATGGGGACCACCACCACCTGCACCCCCGGCAACAGCCCCAAGCCCTCCCTGGAGCTGGACGTGACCGCGGCCGGCGGAGCCGGGGACACGGCCCCGCGGCCCGGCGCCGCCACCGGCGGCACCCTCCCGCAGACCGGACCCGCCGACTCCGCCCTCGCCCTCGGCACCCTCGGCGCCACCGTGCTGCTCTCCGGCGCCGCCGGCGTGCTCTGGCTGACCCGGCGCGGCCGGGAGGCCCAGCGGACCCGGTCCTGAAACGGAGCAGCCCCGGCCATGCCCCTGCTCCACACCCTCCAGCGGCTCGGCGCCGTACTGGTCACCGCCGCCGTCCTGTACGGCGCCGCGCCCGCGCCCGCGGCCGGCGCCGACGAGCCCGGCTGGACCGCCGAGCCGGCCGCCGGGCGCCCCGGCGCCGCGCGCCCGTACTTCTACCTCGCCGGCCACCCCGCCGCCGTGCTGGAGGACCGCCTCACCCTGGCCAACACCACCGACCAGGAGCGCACCGTCACCCTGCGCGGGGCCGACGCCCACAACACCGAGGACGGCGCCTTCGCGGTGCGCCCCGCCGCGGAATCGAGCGGCGCGGGCTCCTGGATCAGCTTCGGCGGCGCCGCCACGGTCCGGATCCCGCCCCGCACCCGCGCCACGGTCCCCTTCACCGTGACCGTGCCGCCCTCCTCCGCCCCCGGCGACCACCCGGCCGCCGTCGTCGCCGCCGAAGGCGGCCGAGAGGTGGGCGTACGCGTCCACCTGCGGGTCAGCGGCCCGACGCTGGCCGCCCTCACCGTCGAGGACGTCTCCGTACGCGGCAGGGGCGCGGCCACCGTCATCGCCTACACCCTGGTCAACCGGGGCAACGTGGCCCTCGCGCCCGAACTCGCCGTCCGCGCCGACGGCCGCTTCGGCAAGGTCCCCGGCCGCGCCGCCCGCGCCCTGCCGGTGGAGCTGCTGCCCGGCCAGCGGGTCGGGCTCACCGAACCCTGGCCCGGCGCACCGGTCTTCGACGAGGCCGACCTCACCCTCACCGTCACCGCCCCCGGCGGCGCCCGGGCCACCGCCACCGCCTCGGCGTGGTTCGTGCCCTGGGGGATCGCGGCCTGGACCGGCGGCGGGCTGCTCGCGCTCGGCGGGACCACGCTGGCCGCGCTGCTCCTCGTACGGACCCGGCGTACGGACGGGGGCCCCGTGGAACACGCGGACGCAGGCGAACACGTCCGGGCACCGCACGACGAGCTGACGGGAGCATCCAGGTGAGCCGCACGGCCGGCGCGAAGGCCCCATCCCTCCTCGCCGCGATCGCCCTGGCCCTGGCCCTGGCGGTTGCCGGCGGGGCCCCGGCCGCCGCCGACGAGGGCAAGGCCGCAGCGGCGCTCTCGCTCCAGGAGGCCGCCAAGGGCACCGAGATCACCGTCACCGGCACCGGCTGGCGGCCCAGGACGCTGGTGATGCTGCTGGTCTGCGGGCAGAACATGATCGGCGGCACCAACAGCTGCGCCAACGCCGACGGCGTCGCCGTCGCGGTGGCCGACGACGGCCGCTTCGCCGCCCAGCTGCCGGTGGTGGCCCCGCCCAAGCCCTGCCCCTGCGTCGTGAACGTGACCTCCGTCAACGGGGACCAGTCCACCGTCGCCATCCCGCTGAAGATCACCGACCATCCGGTGGCCGAACTGCCCGCCGAGTCCGGGACGGCCCGGCTCGCGATGCTCACCGGGGTCCGGCTGAGGGGCGAGGACGGGGTGCTGACCTGGTTCGGCGCGCCGCCCAGCCGCAGGTTCACCGTCACCGTCGGGAACCTCGGCTCCGCTCCGGTCAAGGACCCGGTCTTCCAGCTCGGCACGGCCCACGGGGTCTACGCCCCGGTGTGGGAGGAGGCCCGGTGGAAGGGGACCATCGCGCCCGGCGGCAAGGCCGAGATCGAGCTGGACGTGGCGCTGTCGGCCGGTGCCCACGGCGACTACACGGTCTCCCTCAAGTACGGCGACACGGTCGTGGCCACCCAGCCGTGGGGCGTGGACCGCCCGTACGGGGTGCTGCTGTTCTGGGGCCTGCTGCTGGTGGTGATCCCGACCGCGGTCTTCCGTATCGGCATGGCCGTCGTCGACAGGGTCCGCCCGCGCGCCGCGGGCGCCGGCAGCCGGCACGCGAAGGCCCCGGCCCTCGACGCGCCGACCGCGGAACCCACCCGGACCACCACGGCGGTTCTGCCGTGGTTCGCACCACACGCACCACACGCACCACAGACGTCCGCACCGTCTGAGAACAGTCCGACGACGAAGGGACAGGCGTGAAGACCCAACGGAGGGTGAGTGCGGCCACGGTCGCGCTGCTGTTCGGCGGCGCGGGCATCCTGCTGGCGGCGAGCCCCGCCCAGGCGGCCGAGGTCTCCTACAAGGTGGAGTGCATCCCGCCGGCCGGAGGCGGGGGCCCGGTCCAGGGCACGACGACCGTCTCGATCACGGCGCCGGCGACCGCGAAGGTAGGTGACGAGGTGGAGGTGGTCTGGAAGACCGTCAAACCCGCCTCGAACAACACCGACCTCATGGACCTGGGCAAGGACACCGTCAAGCCCACGGGCTACGTGAAGCTCGGCGGCGCGCTGACGACGGAGGTGAAGCTGGAGGGTGAGCGGAAGAACCCGCCCATCCCCAAGAAGGCCCCCATGGTCATGTCCGACATGAAGGGCAAGATCAAGCTGACCAAGGCCGGGGACGTCACGATCACGCCCGGCAAGTACGACGTGGACTTCAGCGGCTTCATCACGAAGTGCTCGCCGAAGGAGACGGTCGGCGTCGGCGCCACCATCAAGGTCACCGAGGGCGGCGGTACGAACGGCGGCACGACGAGCGGCGGCGGCACGACCAGCGGCGGTACGACCAGTGGTGGTTCCACCAGCGGCGGTACGACCAGCGGCGGCTCCACGAGCGGCGGTACGACCAGCGGCGGCTCCACGAGCGGCGGCACCACCGGCACCACCGGCGGCGGCGGCGGCCAGACCGACTTCCCCGGCAAGCCCGTCGAGGTCGCCTACGACTGCGGCGCCGTCGTCCCCGGGGGCATCAAGACCCCGGTCACGATCAACGCCAAGAAGAACGGCGGAAGCTACGACCTGACCGTCAAGACCGCCAAGGGCGCGATGGCCGCGCCCATGGCCCTGCCCGCCGGGGCCCTCAAGCCCTCGATGCAGATCAAGCTCGGCGGCGCCGACAGCGGCACGGTCAAGGTCTCCGGCCCGGCCAACGCGGAGCCGATCCCGGACAAGGCCCCGGTCAGCCTCAGCGACATGACCGGCACCTACAAGCCCGGCAAGACCGGCAAGGTGACGCTGAGCCCGGACCAGCTGACGATCGACGTCACGATGGCCCCCGGCGCGACGCCGATCGTCGTCCCCTGCAAGGCGAACAGCAGCGGCGTCTCGCTGGAGCTGGACACCACCGCCCAGGCGGGCGGCAGCCAGTCCGGCGGCACCTCGGGCGCCGCCACCGGCGGCGGCCTCGCCGATACCGGCGCGGACGACGAGGGCGGCGTCCAGGCCCTCGCCCTGGTCGCCGGCACGGTGATCCTGCTGGGCGGCGCGGTCTTCACGTTCACCCCGTGGCGCCGCCTGCGCGGCACGCGGTAGCGCCGGAACGGAAACGACAACGGCCCGGCACACCCCAAAGGGTGTGCCGGGCCGCTTCGCGCGAAGGGGTCGCGTCAGTGCACGCCGCCCATGAGGGGCTGGACCTTCTTGCGGTACATGTAGATCGCGATACCCGCGAGCACGGCGAGCGCGCCCTGGCTGGCGAACCAGCCCTGGGTGTCGGTCGGGGCACCGAGCAGCTGGAGCAGCGCGATGGTGGAGTCACCGGCGGTGACCGCGAGGAAGAAGACACCCATCATCTGGGAGGCGTACTTCTGCGGGGCCAGCTTGGTGGTCAGCGACAGGCCGACCGGGGAGAGGCACAGCTCGCCGACGGTCTGCACGAAGTAGACCGAGACCAGCCACATCGGGCTGACCTTGCCGTCGGCGGCCAGGCCCTGGGCCATCATCATGATGCCGAACGAGAAGCCGATGACGACCAGCGCGAAGGAGAACTTCGCGAGCGTGCTCGGCTCCTTCTCGCGGCGGTTCATCGCCACCCAGAACCAGGCGAAGAGCGGCGCCAGCGCCATCACGAACAGCGGGTTCAGCGACTGGAACCAGCTCTCCGGGAAGCTGAAGCCGAACAGGCTGCTCTCGGTGCTGTCCTTGGCGAACAGCGACAGCGTCGAACCGGTCTGGTCGTAGATCGCCCAGAAGATCGCGGCGGCGGCGAAGAACCACACGTACGCGGACATCCGCGAGCGCTCGACCGTCGAGAGGTCCTTGTCGTGCTTGATGCGCATGATCGCCCACGCCGGCAGGACGAGGCCCGCGATGGTCAGCGGCCACAGGGCGTAGTTGATCGTGAAGATGCCGGCCAGGCCGATGATCGCGTAGGCGGCGGCGGCGACGCCGAGCCAGATCAGGCCCTTCTTGAGCACCGAGGACTTCTCGGCGGCGCTCAGCGGGGAGGGGACCTGGTTCGAGACCGGGTTCAGGTGGCGGAAGCCGATGAAGTAGCAGAGGAGGCCGATGGCCATGCCGACACCGGCCATCGCGAAGCCGAGGTGCCAGTCGACCTTCTGGCCGACCCAGCCGATGGTCAGCGGGGCGACGAAGGCACCGAGGTTGATGCCCATGTAGAAGATCGTGAAGCCGCCGTCGCGACGCGGGTCGTTCTTGTCCGTGTACAGCTGGCCGACCATCGTGGAGATGTTGGCCTTCAGCACACCGGAACCGGCGGCGATGAGCGCCAGGCCGATGAAGAACGAGACGGTCGCCGGCACCGCGAGCAGGAAGTGGCCCGTCATGATGACGACACCCGCGACGGCCACGGCCTTGCGGGCACCCCAGACGCGGTCGCCCAGCCAGCCGCCCGGAAGGGCGAGCAGGTAGACCATCGCGTTGTAGACGGAGTAGATCGCGACCGCGGTCGCGTCATTCATCCCGAGACCACCGTCGGCCACGTTCGTGGCCAGGTAGAGCACGAGCAGAGCGCGCATGCCGTAGAAGCTGTACCGCTCCCACATCTCGGTCATGAAGAGGAAGGCCAGGCCGGTGGGGTGGCCGAGGAAGGTCTTCTCGCCGGTACCGGCCGAGTCCTTCGTCAGGCTGGAAGCCATCGTCGATCCTTGCTTGCTCGGGACGCGCTTCGCTTCGTGAGCTCCATCAGCGCCCGGGGAGGGGTGGCCGGCACCGGCGACGGTCTGATCCGTCACCGGGATCCACGCCCGTCACGCATCGTTCGCGCGAAGGGCCCGGCCCACTGGTCAATCACCGTCATCGCGGCCGGACAGGGCAGTCCGTCAGGTCAGCCCGTCAGGGCTGCCAAACCGGCCAGGACAGAATGAAGAGACCTTCAGCTCGTTTTTCGGCATAAAGGTCCCTCGGTAGTGCATCAGGCGTCTCGCCACCATACGACACGACAGTGCGGCATATGGAAGGACTTGAGATATGGATCACAGGCTTCCAGGGAACCGTTTGCCCCCTGTTCGAAGGCTGCATGCGTCCATAAGCCCAGATCCGGAGGGCTCCGAGGGCAGGCCCCTCGATTCGGTCGCCGCGGACTACCATCACCCACATGACGCGTGTACTGCTCGCCGAGGACGACGCATCCATCTCGGAGCCCCTGGCCCGCGCCCTGCGCCGGGAGGGTTACGAGGTCGAGGTGCGGGAGGACGGCCCCACCGCACTGGACGCCGGACTGCAGGGCGGCATCGACCTCGTCGTCCTGGATCTCGGGCTGCCCGGCATGGACGGCCTGGAGGTCGCCCGGCGGCTGCGCGCCGAGGGCCACGGCTTCCCGATCCTGGTCCTGACCGCCCGCGCCGACGAGGTGGACACGGTCGTCGGCCTGGACGCCGGCGCCGACGACTACGTGACCAAGCCCTTCCGCCTCGCCGAGCTGCTGGCCCGCGTACGGGCCCTGCTGCGGCGCGGCGCCGCCGAGGCCGCCCAGCCCCCCGCCACCCACGGCGTGCGCATCGACGTCGAGTCGCACCGTGCCTGGATGGGGGAGGAGGAGCTCCAGCTCACGGCCAAGGAGTTCGACCTGCTGCGCGTCCTGGTCCGGGACGCCGGCCGGGTCGTCACGCGCGACCAGCTGATGCGCGAGGTCTGGGACACCACCTGGTGGTCCTCCACCAAGACCCTCGACATGCACATCTCGTGGCTCCGCAAGAAGCTGGGCGACGACGCCGCCAACCCGCGCTACATCGCCACCGTCCGGGGCGTCGGCTTCCGCTTCGAGAAGAGCTGACCCACTCCCAAGGCTTTCCGAGGTCCTCCACGCCATGCGCCGCCGCCTGATCAACTCCACGCTCGCCGTGGTGCTCGTCGTGATCGCCGTGTTCGGGGTCTCCCTGGTCATCGTGGAGACCCGGACCATCACCAGCAGCGCCCAGGACCGGATCGAGTCCGAGGCGGTGCGGCTGCTGGGCATCGTCGAGACCGACGCGCTGGAGCGCCGACCCGTCGACGCCGCCGCGCTCGCCGAGCTGCTGGACCACGGCACGTACGCCCGGATCACCGTCCCCGGGCAGCCGGACGTCGAGGTCGGCAAGAAGATCGACGAGAGCGTCATCCGCGGCACCGCACACGGCGAACGGGGCCGGACGGTCGTCGTCGAGGAAGCCCGCTCCACCGTGACGAACGAGGTCGGGCGGACCCTGGCCGTCGTCGGCGCGGTGGCGCTGCTGGCCGTCGTGGCGGCCGTACTGCTCGCCGTACGCCAGGCCAACCGGCTGGCCTCCCCGCTCACCGACCTCGCCGAGACGGCCGAGCGGCTCGGATCGGGCGACCCGCGGCCCCGGCACAAGCGCTACGGGGTTCCCGAGCTGGACCGGGTCGCGGACGTACTGGACGCCAGCGCCGAGCGGATCGGCCGGATGCTCACCGCCGAACGGCGGCTCGCCGCGGACGCCTCGCACCAGCTGCGGACCCCGCTGACGGCCCTTTCGATGCGGCTGGAGGAGATCACGGTCGCCGAGGACCTGGCGACCGTACGGGAGGAGGCGACGATCGCCCTCACCCAGGTGGAGCGGCTCACGGACGTGGTGCAGCGGCTGCTGACGAACTCGCGGGACCCGCGGACCGGCTCGGCGGTCTCCTTCGACCTGGACGAGGTCGTCAAACAGCAGGTGGAGGAGTGGCGGCCTGCCTACCGCAGCGCCGGACGGGCCATCGTGCGCTCCGGGAAGACGGGCATGCGCGCCGTGGGCACTCCGGGAGCGGTGTCTCAGGTCCTGGCGACCCTCGTGGAGAACGCCCTGATGCACGGGGGCGGCACGGTCGCGCTGCGCACCCGGGTGACCGGCAACCAGGCGGTGCTGGAGGTCACGGACGAGGGGCCCGGCGTCCCGCCGGACCTCGGCAACCGGATCTTCGAGCGGGCCATCAGCGGCCGCAACTCCACCGGGATCGGCCTGGCCGTGGCCCGGGACCTCGCGGAGGCCGACGGCGGGCGGCTGGAGCTGCTCCAGACCAAGCCGCCGGTGTTCGCCCTCTTCCTCAGTCGTACGACGCCCGAGCGGACGGACCCCGAGCGGACCGTGCGCTGAGGGGCTCGGCCGAGGGGTTCGGTTGAGGGGCTCGGCCGAGGGGTTCGGTCGAGGGGCTTACTTGGCGGCGGGCTCGGGGGCGCGGGGGCCGACCGGGGCCTCCGGTACCGCCAGGGCGTCCGCCGTATCGTGCTGCTCGACGACCAGCGAGGGCGCGGCGGGCGTCGGCAGGGCCGTGAAGACCCAGGTCCGGTAGGACCAGAAGCGGAAGACGGTGGCGATGCCCATGCCGAGGAACTTGAAGATGTTGTTCTGCAGCGAGCTGTCCCAGCCGAAGCCGTACGTCGCCGCGTAGAGCACGCCGCTCTCGATGACCATGCCGATGCCGCTGAAGACCACGAAGAGGGTCATCTCGCGCCTGCGGCTGCCGAGGTCCCGGTCGCGGTACGTGAAGTAGCGGAAACCTATGTAATTGGTGACGATGGCCACCACGATGGCTATGACGTTCGCGCGCACGGTCTGCAGCTCGGTCGTGCTGCGGAGCAGGTTGAAGATGCCGAAATTGACGAGGACGCCCAGTCCGCCGACCGCGCCGAACTTGATGACCTCCCGGGCCAGGCCGCGGAGGCGCTCGGACAGCCGTGCTGCTTTCGGCGTGCTCATGTGATGGCCCAGTCCTGTCCGTGGAAGACGTCAACCCATCCATGGTAAGTGGGCCTCCACCGTCCGGCCGTTCCTTCACCCCCGTGCGACGCACGGCACACCGAGCCCTCCGGGCCACGTCCGGATGGCGCAATACCGCCGGATACCCTGGAGAGGTGACGTTCCCGGTAGTCGGCATGGTCGGCGGCGGACAGCTCGCCCGCATGACCCACGAGGCGGGCATCCCCCTCGGCATCAGATTCAAGCTCCTCAGTGACACCCCAGAGGACTCGGCGGCCCAGGTCGTGAGCGACGTCGTCATCGGCGACTATCGCGATCTGGAGACGCTGCGCGCCTTCGCGCGCGGCTGCGACGTGATCACCTTCGATCACGAGCACGTACCCACCGAGCACCTCCGGGCCCTGGAAGCGGACGGCATCCCCGTCCGCCCGGGGCCCGACGCGTTGGTGCACGCCCAGGACAAGGGGGTGATGCGCGCCAAGCTCGACGAGATCGGCGCGCCCAGCCCCCGCCACCGGATCGTGCGCGATCCGGCGGACGCGGCGGCCTTCGCGGACGAGGTGGGCGGCTTCCCCGTCATCCTCAAGACGGTGCGCGGCGGGTACGACGGCAAGGGCGTGTGGTTCGTCCGCACCCCGGAGGACGCGGAGGCCCCCTTCAAGGCGGGAGTCCCCGTCCTCGCGGAGGAGAAGGTCGATTACGTCCGCGAGCTCGCGGCCAACATCGTCCGCTCCCCGCACGGCCAGGCGGTGGCCTACCCCGTCGTCGAGTCCATCCAGGTCGACGGCGTGTGCGACACGGTGATCGCCCCCGCCCCGAACCTCTCCGAGAAGCTGGCGGGCGAGGCCCAGGCCCTGGCCCTGCGCATCGCCCAGGAGCTCGGCGTGACCGGACACATGGCCGTGGAGCTCTTCGAGACCACCGACGGCCGCATCCTGGTCAACGAACTGGCCATGCGCCCGCACAACAGCGGCCACTGGACCCAGGACGGCGCCGTCACCTCCCAGTTCGCCAACCACGTCCGTGCGGTCCTGGACCTCCCGCTGGGCGACCCGCGCCCGCGCGCCCGCTGGACGGTCATGGCCAATGTGCTCGGCGGGGACTACCCCGACATGTACGGCGCGTACCTGCACTGCATGGCCCACGATCCGCAGCTGAAGATCCACATGTACGGCAAGGACGTGAAACACGGCCGCAAGGTCGGCCACGTCAACACCTACGGCGACGACCTGGACGATGTGCTGGAGCGCGCACGTCACGCAGCCGGCTACCTCAGAGGAACGATCACGGCATGAGCACCCCCACCGCTGGTCCCGTCATCGGCATCGTCATGGGTTCGGACTCCGACTGGCCGGTCATGGAGGCCGCCGCCCAGGCACTGGACGAGTTCGAGATCCCGTACGAGGTCGACGTCGTCTCCGCCCACCGCATGCCGCGCGAGATGGTCGCGTACGGCGAGCAGGCCGACGGGCGCGGCCTGAAGGCGATCATCGCGGGCGCGGGCGGAGCCGCCCACCTGCCCGGCATGCTCGCCTCCGTCACCCCGCTGCCGGTCATCGGTGTACCGGTGCCGCTGAAGTACCTCGACGGCATGGACTCCCTGCTGTCGATCGTCCAGATGCCCGCCGGAGTTCCCGTCGCCACCGTCTCCGTCGGCGGCGCGCGCAACGCGGGCCTGCTCGCCGTACGGATGCTGGCCGCGCACGACCCGGAGCTGATGGCCCGGATGCGCGAATTCCAGCAGGAGCTGAACGACCAGGCCACCGAGAAGGGCAAGCGGCTGCGCGCGAAGGTCGCGGGCACCGAGCCCTTCGGATTCGGCAAGTGAGCGCGGCGCAGCGCCTGGACGAGGCGCGTGAGCTGCTGGCGGAACACCCCGTCGTGGACGGCCACAACGACCTCCCCTGGGCGCTGCGCAGTGGGGTCTCCCCGGCGGGAGCCAGGGGAAAGGTGCGCTACGACCTCGACCACCGCGACATCGCGGGCGACCAGTCCGCCCACCTGCACACCGACATCCCCCGGCTGCGCGCCGGCGGAGTCGGCGCGCAGTTCTGGTCCGTCTACGTACGCTCCGACTACGCCGGCGACCAGGCGGTCAGCGCCACCCTCGAACAGATCGACGCCGTCGCCCAGCTGATCGACCGTTACCCCCGCGACCTCGCACGGGCGCTGACGGCGGACGACATGGAGGCGGCGCGCGCCGAGGGCCGGATCGCCTCGCTGATGGGCGCCGAAGGCGGCCACTCCATCAACAACTCGCTGGCCACCCTGCGCGCGCTGCACCAGCTGGGCGTGCGCTACATGACGCTCACGCACAACGACACGATCGACTGGGCGGACTCGGCGACCGACGAGCCCCGCCACGGCGGCCTCACCGACTTCGGCCGCGAGGTCGTGCGCGAGATGAACCGCGTCGGCATGCTCGTCGACCTCTCGCACGTGGCCGCCACCACCATGCGCGACGCGCTCGCGGTCTCCACCGCGCCGGTTATCTTCTCGCACTCGTCCGCGCGGGCGGTCTGCGACCACCCGCGCAACATCCCGGACGACGTGCTGGCACTGCTCCCCGCCAACGGCGGGGTCGCGATGGCCACCTTCGTGCCCAAGTTCGTCCTCCAGGCGGCGGTCGACTGGACCCTGGCCGCCGACGAGAACCTGCGTGCCCACGGCCTCCACCACCTCGACACCAGCCCCGAGGCGATGGCCCTGCACCGGGCCTTCGAGGCGCGGCGCCCGCGCCCGGCGGCCACGGCCGCGACGGTGGCCGACCACCTGGACCACATGCGCGAGGTGGCCGGCGTGGACCACATCGGCATCGGCGGGGACTACGACGGCACGGCCTTCACCCCGTCCGGCCTGGACGACGTCTCCGGCTACCCGAACCTGATCGCGGAGCTGCTGGAGCGAGGCTGGTCGCGGGACGACCTGGCGAAGCTGACCTGGTCCAACGCGGTACGGGCGCTGCGCGACGCGGAAGCGGTCTCCCGAGACCTCACGGCATCCCGCGGCCCCTCGAACGCCTGCCTCTGACCCTCCGGGGCCCCGCGCCCCTACAGCCTCGCCAGGGGGCACCTCCCAGCGGTAGCTGGGGGAGTTTGAGGCGCGGGGTCTGGGGCGGAGCCCCAGGGTCTTTGAGCCCCGCCGGCGTCTGAGGCGGAATCGGAGAAGGGGCGGGGCGGGGAGAGCCTCCGCGCAGCGGCCCCCCACCCCCGTCCACCCGAACGCCACATCCGCCAGGCGACCCGGCGGTCCCCCATGTCACGGTGGCACCGGCACCACCGGCACCACCGGCACCATCTCCCCGCGCCGCCGAGACCGGAGCGAACGACATGGCCGACCTGCAGGAAGACCCGCACGACGCCCCCACCGCCCCGGAGGCCCCCGGCTCGCTGGGCGCCGAGGACGCCCCCGCCGCGCCGCCGGCCGCCGCCCTGGACCGGGCCGCCGCGCTCCTTGCGGTCCATCCCGTTGCGGACGGGTGCAACACCCTGGTCCGGACCCTGCGCCAGAGCCCGTACCACGACATCGACACCCCGGACTCCGGCGTCGACACCGACATCCCCCGGCTGCGCGCCGGCGGCGTGGGCACGCAGTTCTGGTCGCTGCTTCCCCCGCAGGCGGCCGCGGGCGACGACAAGGCCGTCTCCGAGACCCTGGAACAGATCGACGTGGCGCGGACCCTGATCCGCCGCTACCCCGACCACCTCTCCCTCGCGCTGACCGCCGACGACATGGCCGACGCCCGCAACCGCGGCCGGATCGCCTCCTTCCTGGGCCCCGTGGCCGGCCGTACGCTGACCGGCTCGCTGGGCGCGCTCCGCGCCTTCCACGCGCTCGGCGTACGGATCGTCGCGCCCGCGGGAGCGCCCTGGGCGCGGGAGGAGCTGACGGACTTCGGCCACGAGGTGGTCATCGAGATGAACCGGCTGGCGATGCTGCTGGACCTGACCGGCTGCTCCGCGGTGGCGGCCTGTCAGCTCGCGACCGCCTCCAAGGCGCCGGTGATCATCTCGAACACGGGCGCGGCGGCGCTCAACCCGCATCCGGGAAACGTCACGGACGAGGTGCTGCTGGCGCTGCGGGCGGCGAACGGACTGGCGATGGTCACCTTCGACACCGCGCGGACCGGGGACTCCCTGCACGCGGTGGCCGACCACGTGGACCACGTACGGGCGCTCGCGGGCCCGAACGGCGTCGGCCTCGGCGCCACCTTCGGCGCCGAGCAGGGGAACCCGCGGCCGGCCGGTCTGACCGACCCCTCGGGCTACCCGAGGCTGATCGCGGAACTGCTGGACCGGGGCTGGCCGGAGTCCGACCTGGCCCTGCTGACCTGGGGCAACGCCCAGAGGGTGCTGCGCGACGCGGAGTTCACCTCGCGCGCCGCACAGCACCATCGCACCGCTTACGACAGGGCCTAGGCGGAGGCGGACACCTTCGCCGACGCGGACCGCGGCACCGACAGCTCGTGCTTCGGCACGACCGTGGCCTTCCACAGGCGCAGGCCGGACCACACCGTGGCGTAGAGCAGGATGCCGTTGCGCGCGCACAGCAGGACGGTGCCGAGCGTGGTGGTGGCGAGGATGTCCTCGCCGTACCAGACTGGGAAGATCAGCGTGGTGAGCACGGTGGCGACGACCAGCAGCCACGCGATCGGGCGCTGGGTGGTGTGCCGCGAGGTCAGGCAGACGGCCGCGAGGCCGAGCAGCCAGATCATGTACTGCGGGCTGATGACCCGGCTGGTGACCGTGAACAGCATGATGGCGCAGAGTGCGGCGTCGAACGGGGTGGCGTTCGACCAGCGGCCGGCCTTGACGCGCCACAGCAGGAGCAGCAGGAAGCCGATCACGGTGAGGCCCAGGGAGGCCCGCGCGATTGCCGGCACGTACGGGCCGACGTACTCGAAGGCGCCGTACTGGAACGTGATCTCGCCGGGCCAGAGGTCGAGGAGCTTGGCCGCCATCAGCGCGGAACCGCCGAGGGACTCGATCTGGACGCCGCGGTCGCCCTGGTTGCCCAGGAAGCCGAGGCTGTCGCGGAAGAGCGCCGCGAAGACGGCGAGCAGCGCGACGCAGGAGAGCGCCGCCGCGACGACGGCGTCCCGCGTCGACTTTCCGCGCGGGGTGCCGAGCAGGGCCAGCAGCGGCCACACCTTGACCATGGCGCCGATGCCGGCGATGACACCGCCGAGCCTCGCGCGGTAGCGCAGGCAGAGCAGCGAGGCGACGGCGAACAGGGTCACCTGGACGTCGTAGCGGGCGAACGGAGTGGCCATCAGCAGCGGCAGCGAGACCAGCCACAGCACGGCGCCGGCCATGCTGCCGTCGTTGCGCCGGGCGGCACGCTGGAGGCCGATCAGGATCACCGCGTCGCAGAGCACCGTCAGGGCGACGAAGGCCTGGAAGTAGGTGAGGAAGGGCAGCAGGTCGGGCGACAGGAAGATCGCCGCGGCCGCCGGCGGGTACTGCCACATGATGTCGTTCGGCGGCATCGTCCACGTGACCAGGACGTCGTACCAGTTGTGGTAGGTCGCGGTGACCTCTACGCGGACGACGTTGGAGCTGAAGACGTTGTTGACGAGCATGTAGAGCATCGCGGCTCGAGTGGCCAGCCAGAAACCCGCGATGCCCAGCAGGGCGCCGCGTCCTCGCATGGCCGCGTCAAAGGATCCCCGCCGCTCACGCGCGGCGGGCCCCGCCGCCGCGGATGCGCCGGAGTTGGTCCGAGGGCTGCTGGTCGTGGTCATCGGCCCGAAGTGTAGTTCTTGACGCGCCGCTCGCACGGCTCGGCCCCGGCGGGCCATTGCTTGTCGACGCGCCGGGCGGGGGTCAGGCGTGGGTCGCCCCATGGCCGGTACGTCCAGCCCGCGGTGGCCCCCACCGCACCGAAGCACCCTCGGACGCGGCCCTCTCTCCGCCGGGTGGCCGGGTGGGGTTCGCTACGCGTGCGGGCGGCCCATGGCCCGGTAGGTCCACCCGGCGGCCCGCCGGAGGACGGGGTCACCCTCTTGACGCGGCTCTCGCGCCGTTCGGCCCTGGGGGCCTTCCGGGCTTCGTGCCGCTGCGCCGGACTCCGTCCGTCGGGTGGCCGGGTGGGGTTCGCTACGCGTGCGGTCGGCCCATGGCCCGGTACGTCCAGCCCGCGGCCCGCCAGAGGACGGGATCGAGGGCGTTGCGGCCGTCGAGGATGAGACGGTCGGTGACGACCTCGCCCAGACCGGCCGGGTTGAGCTCGCGGAACTCGCGCCATTCGGTGAGGTGGAGGACCACCTCTGCGCCGCGGGCCGCGTCCAGCGCGGAGTCCGCGTACCCCAGCGTGGGGAAGACCCGCCGGGCGTTGTCCATGCCCTTGGGGTCGTACACCGTGACCTGTCCGCCCTGAAGGTGGATCTGCCCGGCCACGTTCAGCGCGGGCGAATCCCGCACATCGTCGGAGTCGGGCTTGAAGGTGGCGCCGAGCACCGCGACGCGCTTGCCGAGGAACGACCCACCCACCGCCTCGCGGGCGAGCTCGACCATGTGCCCGCGACGCCGCATGTTGATGGAGTCCACCTCGCGCAGGAACGTCAGCGCCTGGTCGGCGCCCAGCTCACCCGCCCGCGCCATGAACGCCCGGATGTCCTTCGGCAGGCACCCGCCGCCGAAGCCGATCCCGGCCCGCAGGAACTTGGCGCCGATCCGCTCGTCGTAGCCGATGGCCTCCGCCAGCTTCACCACGTCACCGCCGGCGGCCTCGCACACCTCCGCCATCGCGTTGATGAAGGAGATCTTCGTCGCCAGGAACGAATTGGCGGCGGTCTTCACCAGCTCGGCGGTCGGGTAGTCGGTGATGACCAGCGGGGTCCCCTCCGACATCGGCGTCTCGTACACCTCCCGCAGCAGCTTCTCGGCCCGCTCACCCTCGGGCCCGACGCCGATGACGATCCGGTCGGGGTGCAGCGTGTCCTGGACGGCGAAGCCCTCGCGCAGGAACTCGGGGTTCCAGGCCAGCTCCACGTCGTGGCCGGCCGGGGCGAGGGCGACGAGCTTGGCCGCCAGCCGCTCGGCGGAGCCCACCGGCACGGTCGACTTGCCCACCACGAGGGCCGGCCGGGTCAGGTGCGCGGCCAGGGATGACATCGCGGAGTCGACGTAGGACATGTCACACGCGTACTCGCCGTGCTTCTGCGGAGTGTTCACGCACACGAAGTGGATGTCGCCGAAGGCGCCCACCTCCTCCCAGGAGGTGGTGAACCGCAGCCGCCCCGAGGACCCCGGCAGTCCGGCCACGTGCGCGCCGAGCAGCTCCTCCAGCCCCGGTTCGTACATCGGGACCCGGCCGGCCGAGAGCATCTCGATCTTCTCCGGGACGACGTCGAGCCCCAGCACCTCGAAACCGAGCTCGGCCATCGCGGCGGCGTGCGTCGCGCCGAGGTAGCCGGTGCCGATCACAGTGATCTTGAGGGGGGCCATGAGTGCTCCAGAGGTGCGGGGCCGTGTGCGGCACCGAGCATAGTCGGGCCCGTGAGCGGGGAGGTTTCCCGTAAGGCACCACCGGCGCCCCCGCTGTCACGAAGCTCACGTACGCGCCGCATATCGCTGCCCGGGCGGCGGACACTAAGCTTCGGTTACTTAACGGTAGTTAGCATCACGCATCACCCTGGGGAGTGAGAGATCTTGGCGGGTTCTGCCGACTTCGACCTGTACCGCCCGGCCGAGGAGCACGACATGCTCCGCGAGTCCGTCCGCTCGCTCGCCGAGGCGAAGATCCTGCCGTTCGCGGCGGCGGTCGACGAGGAGTCCCGCTTCCCGCAGGAGGCCCTCGACGCCCTGGTGGCCAGCGACCTGCACGCCGTCCACGTGCCCGAGACCTACGGCGGCGCCGGGGCGGACGCCCTCGCCACCGTGATCGTCATCGAAGAGGTGGCCCGCGTCTGCGCCTCCTCCTCCCTCATCCCGGCCGTGAACAAGCTCGGCTCCCTCCCGGTGATCCTTTCCGGTTCGGAGGAGCTCAAGGCCAAGTACCTCGGCCCGCTGGCCAAGGGCGACGCGATGTTCTCGTACGCGCTCTCCGAGCCCGACGCGGGCTCCGACGCGGCCGGCATGAAGACCCGCGCGGTGCGCGACGGGGACTTCTGGGTCCTCAACGGCGTCAAGCGCTGGATCACCAACGCGGGCGTCTCCGACTACTACACGGTCATGGCGGTCACCGACCCGGAGAAGCGCTCGAAGGGCATCTCGGCCTTCGTCGTCGAGAAGTCCGACGAGGGCGTCTCCTTCGGCGCCCCGGAGAAGAAGCTCGGCATCAAGGGCTCCCCGACGCGCGAGGTCTACCTCGACAACGTACGGATCCCCGCCGACCGCATGATCGGCGCCGAGGGCACCGGATTCGCCACCGCGATGAAGACCCTGGACCACACCCGCATCACGATCGCGGCCCAGGCCCTCGGCATCGCGCAGGGCGCCCTGGACTACGCCAAGGGCTACGTCCAGGAGCGCAAGCAGTTCGGCAAGCCGATCGGCGACTTCCAGGGCGTGCAGTTCATGCTCGCGGACATGGCCATGAAGATCGAGGCCGCCCGCCAGCTGACGTACGCGGCCGCCGCCAAGTCCGAACGCGTCGACGCCGACCTCACCTTCTTCGGTGCCGCGGCCAAGTGCTTCGCCTCGGACGTGGCGATGGAGGTCACCACGGACGCCGTCCAACTCCTGGGCGGCTACGGCTACACGCGCGACTACCCGGTGGAGCGCATGATGCGCGACGCGAAGATCACCCAGATTTATGAAGGCACGAACCAGATCCAGCGCATCGTCATGGCCCGCAACCTGCCGTAACAGGTCTTTCGCAGGTCGGCGGCCCCCGGCACTCCGCCGGGGGCCGCCACGCGTGCGCGATCGGAGCAGGCCCCGGCACGAAGGCGTCCGCCCAGTCGGTGTCAGTCATGGTCGAGCTCCTCAGAGTTGGCGGGCGATGCCGTGAATGACGTCGCGCGAGGCCGTCCCGTCGAGAGCGTGCTCGTCCATCCAGCGCAGGTGGTGCAGTGCTCCCGGCGCACGTCTTCCCATACCGGCTCGCTAACGATTCTGACCCGGCGGACGGATACGCCGCGCGCGACCGCCTCGGCGTCCTGGTCCTGGAACCCTCGCCACCACGACGACCGGTCGTCCCAGTCGATCCAGCCCGACCGGGGCGGGGCCCCCGGCGATCACGCGGAATCCGGGGAGGCATCCTCATCGCACAGAACCTGCCGTGACCGGAACGTGGCCGGAGGCGGCCCTGGCGGGGATGCCGCCAGCCTTCGCCCGCCCCCGGATGGGCTAAATTTGGACCTTCGTACGCCCGAACCGGTTGGGGAGAAGACAATGACGGAAGCGATCCTGCTGGTTGGCGGGCAGGGGACGCGACTGCGCCCCGTGACGGTCAATACCCCCAAGCCGATGGTCCCGGCCGCAGGAGTGCCGTTCCTCGCCCACCAGATAGCCAGGGCCGCCGCCGCCGGCGTCACGCACATCGTGATGGCCACCTGCTACCTCGCCGAGGTCTTCGAGCCCTACTTCGGCGACGGATCCGCCTTCGGTATCACCCTCGAATACGTCGTCGAGGACGAGCCCCTCGGTACCGGCGGCGCTATCCGCAACGCCGCCCAGCGCCTGACGGGTGGTCCGGACTCCTCCGTCCTCGTCTTCAACGGGGACATCCTCACCGGCCTGGACATCGCCGGCCTGGTCCGGTCCCACCAGGCGGCCGACGCCGACGTCTCACTGCACCTGGTGCGGGTCGAGGACCCGCGCGCCTTCGGCCTCGTGCCCACGGACTCCGAGGGGCGGGTGCTGGCCTTCACCGAGAAGCCGCAGACCCCCGAAGAGATCATCACCGACCAGATCAACGCCGGCTGCTACGTCTTCCGCCGCAGCGTCATCGACTCCATCCCGGCCGGTCGCTCGGTATCCGTCGAGCGCGAGACCTTCCCGGGTCTGCTCGCCTCCGGTGCCAAGCTGCACGGCGTCACCGAGGAAACGTACTGGCTGGACCTCGGCAAGCCCGAGTCCTTCGTCCAGGCCTCCGCCGACCTCGTGCGCGGTGTCGTCTCCTCCCCGGCCGTCCCCGGACGGCGCGGTGAGTTCCTCGTACTCCCGGGCGCCCACGTGGCGGAGGGTGCCAAGCTTTCGGGCGGTACCGTGGTGGGGGCCGGCGCCCGCATCGAAGCGGGCGCGGTCGTCCAGGGCTCCATCGTGCTGGACGGTGCGATCCTCGGCCCGGACACGGTGGTGAACGCGAGTCTCATCGGCGCCGGTGCTTCGGTGGGTTCTCGCACGGTGGTGAACGGCGCGGTCATCGGTGACGGCGCCGTCGTAGGGGCTGACAACGAACTTCGCGCAGGGGTGCGGGTGTGGTGCGAGGCTGAACTGCCCGCCGCCTCAGTCCGTTTTTCCTCTGACCGGTGACCAACTTCAGTGAGGCATAACCCTGTGATAGGCGAGCAGCAGACTCCCCGCGCGACCGACGTCGCAACCACGAAGCTCCCCGACACCTGGGCGCACACGCCGCTCACCGTGGTCATGCCCACCTACAACGAGGCGGGCAACCTGCCGGGCATGGTCGAGCTGCTCATGGGCCTCGACCAGCCGGGCCTGCGCCTGCTGGTCGTCGACGACTCGTCGCCCGACGGCACCGGCAAGATCGCCGACGAACTCGCGGAGGGCTTCCTCACCGAGGACGGCAAGCCGCGCATGTCGGTCCTGCACCGCACCGCGAAGGACGGCCTCGGCCGCGCGTACGCGGCGGGCATGGCCCAGGCCGTCGAGAACGGCGCCGAGTACGTCCTCCAGATGGACGCGGACGGCTCCCACCCCGCCGGCAAGATCGCCGAGATGCTGGGCGTCGCCCGCTCGACCGGCGCCGGTCTCGTCGTCGGCAGCCGCTACGTGCCGGGCGGCACCCTGTCCGACGCGTGGGGCGCGCACCGCAAGCTGCTGTCCCGCTGGGCCAACGCGTACGCGAGCACCATCCTGGGCACCCGCGTCCGCGACATCACGGGCGGCTTCAACCTGTGGAGCGCCGAGGCGCTCAAGGCGGTCGACCTCGCCTCGATCGGCAGCGCGGGCTACAGCTTCCAGGTGGAGATGAAGTTCAAGGCGCTGCGCCGCGGCTTCCAGGTGATGGAGGTCCCGATCCACTTCGAGGACCGCACCGTCGGCGAGTCCAAGATGAACCTCGCCGTGCAGCTGGAGTCCATCGCCATGCCGTGGAAGCTCCGCGCCCGCGCCGCCAAGCGCTGACCACCCGCAGTACGGGATCGCGGTACGGGAAGGGGGCACCCCTCGGGGTGCCCCCTTCCCGTACGCCGGTCACTGTCCGCGGACGGTGACCTTCTCGTCGTTCTGGATCTCCTTCACCAGCTGCTGCAGCTTCGCCTTGTCCCAGACGAGGTTCCCGCCGCGCTGCCCGGAGATCGGCATGTTCATCGACACGCCGTCACCGCCGTTGACGCCCTTCATCGCGAAGAACATCTGGCCCATGTCGTACAGGCCCATGTCCTTGTCCACGACGAGGGTGTCCAGGCCGGCGCCCAGCAGCGGGTAGAGCTCGAACGGGTTGAGGACGGTGGACGGGGTCGCCGCCTGGCTGGCGAGCGCCGACAGGAACTTCTGCTGGTTCTTCGTCCGCTGGAGGTCCGACTCGGCGAAGGCGTACCGGGTCCGTACGAAGGCCAGCGACTGCTCGCCGTTCAGGGTCTGCTTGCCGGCCTTGAAGTCGGCGCCCGACTTCTCGTCCTTGAAGCCCTGTTCGATGTCCAGTTCCACGCCGCCCAGCGCGTCCACGATGTTCGCGAAGCCGGCGAAGCCGATCTCCGCGTAGTGGTCGATGCGCAGGCCGGTGTTGAACTCCACCGTCCGCACCAGCAGCTCCGGTCCGTCCTCCGCGTACGCCGCGTTGAGCTTGACCCGCCTCCCCTGGGAGGGGAACTTCTTGCCCGACTGCGACCCGACGAAGGACGGGATCTCCACGTCCGAGTCGCGCGGCAGCGAGATCATCGTGTTCCCGCTGGAGCACTTGGCCAGGATCATCATCGAGTCGGTCCGCTTGCCCTCGGCCGAGCCCGTGTGGAGCTTCTTCTTCTCCGCGTCGGACATACCTTCGCGGCTGTCGGAGCCGACGATCAGGTACGTCGTGCAGTCGCCCTCCTTCGGGCGCTCGATCACCTTGGAGAGGTCCACCTCCCGGCGCACCTTGGAGTCGGCCCAGAAGTAGGTGGAGACCGTGGTCACCAGCAGCGCGGAGACCAGCACGATCGAGCCGATCTTGATCCGCTTGCGCCAGTCGACGACGACCCGGACCGGGACGGGGCCACCGCCCGGTCCGCCGGGGCCGCCCGGCCGCCGGCCGGGGCCGCCGGGGCCCGCGGGAGCCCCGTAGACCTGGCCGGTGTTGTAGCCGCTGTCGAAGCCGCCGTGCGCGTCGGGGCCCTGCCCCTGCGGCGGCACTCCGTACGCGGGCGGGCCGGCCGGAGGCGGCGGCGACTGCGGGGGGACCGGCGGCCGGGTCGGTGCTGCCTGCCGCCGGATGTGACGCATCCGCTGCGGTCCGTCCGCCGGGGCCTGCCCGCTGCCGCGCCCGTATCCGTCATCGCGGCGCCCGCGCTCGTCGCGCTCGCCGCTCCACCCGTCCCAGTCACTCATGCGGACAAGGATGCCTGGCCGCGCGCGTCGCCCGACACCCCGGTGCGGGCTTCGTGCCAGTGCTGTTGCAGACCTGATGCCTGCAATACCCAATTAAGGTGGCTGTATGACAGACACACCGGGCGAGCTGCCGGGCAAGCCGACCTCGGCTTCCCGGACCACCCTCAGCCACATCATGACCGCCAACGACACCAACCTCCTCGGCACCGTGCACGGCGGCGTCATCATGAAGCTGGTGGAC
This sequence comes from Streptomyces sp. NPDC003042, assembly GCF_053591315.1. Classification (NCBI taxonomy): domain Bacteria; kingdom Bacillati; phylum Actinomycetota; class Actinomycetes; order Kitasatosporales; family Streptomycetaceae; genus Streptomyces; species Streptomyces sp. NPDC003042. The sequence goes on along the minus strand of NZ_JBSFTP010000020.1, from coordinate 30,809 downwards.
GACGCGGCCGGCGCGGTGGCCGGCCGCCACTCCGGCGGTCCCGCCGTCACCGCGTCCATGGACGAGATGGCCTTCCTCGCCCCGGTCCGGGTCGGCGACCTCGTCCACGTCCGGGCGCAGTGCAACTGGACCGGCCGCTCCTCCATGGAGATCGGCGTACGGGTCCTGGCCGAGCGGTGGAACGAGTCCACCCCCGCCACCCAGGTCGGCAGCGCCTACCTCGTCTTCACGGCGGTCGACGCCGACGGCAAGCCCCGCACCGTCCCGCCCGTGCTCCCGGAGAGCGAGCGGGACGAGCGCCGCTACCAGGAGGCCCAGATCCGCCGCACCCACCGGCTCGCCCGGCGCCAGGCGATCATGGAACTGCGCGAGCGCCGCTCCGCCGAGGGCCTGGACGACTGACCACGCGTACGCGTGTTTCGGATCACGGATCCGCCGCAGGGCCGTGAGCCGGTGTGAGCCCCCCGTAAGGTGGCGTGCGACGTCCGGGTGTACCCGCCAGCAGATGTGACGTCAGATCCTGAGCCGGACACATCGCGGAGTCGTGCCCCCATGTCAGCTGTCATACCACCCCTGCCCGTGCGTGACGCCGTGCCGGCGCAGTCGGCCCGTCCGGCCGGAGGCGGCCCGCGCCGCCCCCGGCTCTACGTCCTGGACGGGCTGCGCCTGATAGCGGCGCTCTCCGTGGTCGCCTTCCACTGGGCCGGCGTCAACATCCACCCCGAGGTCTGGGGCAACACCCCGCAGAACCTGATGCCGAGCGTGCACCGGGTCGCCTCGTACGGGTGGATGGGCGTCCAACTGTTCTTCCTGATCAGCGGTTTCGTGATCTGCATGTCGTGCTGGGGCCGGTCCCCCCGGGACTACTTCACTTCCCGGGTCGTGCGGCTCTACCCGGCGTACTGGGTCGGCATCATCATCACCACCCTCGTGGTGAACTTCGCGGCGACCGTCCGCGCCGCCCGCGAACCGATGAGCATCAGCGACGTGCTGACCAACCTCACGATGCTGGAGCGCCCCCTCGGCGTGACCGAGGCCGACGGCGTGTACTGGACCCTTTGGATCGAGCTCCGCTTCTACCTGCTCTTCGCCATCGTGGCCGTGATGGGGCTGACCTACCGCCGCGTGCTGGCCTTCTGCGGGATCTGGACGATCCTCGCGGTGATCACGCCGGGTACGGACAGCAAGCTGATGGACACCGTCTTCATGCCGCAGGACGCCCCGTACTTCATCGCGGGCGTGGCCATGTACCTCATCTACCGGTTCGGTGCGAACCCGATGCTCCTCGGGGTGGTCGGCTTCTCCTGGCTGTACGCGCAGAACCGGCTGCACATCACCGTGGGCGGCTACGAGTACGAGGTGCACCACACCCTGTCCTGGCCGGTGATGGCCGTCATTTCCGCCGGGGCCTTCCTCGTCATGCTCGCCGCCGCGATGGGCGCCCTCAACTGGATCCGCTGGAAGTGGCTCACGGTGGCGGGCGCCCTCACGTACCCCGTCTACCTGCTCCACCAGGAGCTCGGCTGGGCGATGATCCGCTGGGGCCGCGACCACGGCATCGCCCCGTTCCAGCTGCTGGCCATCTGTCTGGCCGTCATCCTGCTGCTCTCCTGGCTCGTCCACCGCTTCGCCGAGCGGCCGTTGTCGGCGTTGCTCAAGCGGCTGCTGGACGGGGCGAAGGTCTCGCTGCCCAAGAGCGATCCGCCGGTCCGCCCCAGGTGAACCACGGGTGGCGGGCGCCGTGCGGGAGTGGTTGCCGCCCCGGGCACTGATCTACCCTGACACGTCGAGCCCGGTCCGGATTCCCCCATGCGCCGGGGCCACTCGCGCAGCTGCCCCTTGATGGATCCGGAAGGTACGTGCAATGACCACCAGCAGTACGGCTGTCGTGGCCGGGGCCGGCTCCGGCCGCCCCGCCGAGAACGACGGGGCGGGACACCGCGGCGGTTCGCGCGCGACGCGCCGGGCCCGCTTCGACTGGCTGTGGGCCGCCGTGCTGACCTTCGCCGTGGCCTGCATAGGCAGCGGCACCCCGAACCTCTGGCGCGACGAACTCGCCAGCTGGAACGCCGCCATCCGCGGCACCGGCGACCTCGTCGAGATGCTGGGCAACGTGGACGCCGTCTCCGGGCTCTACTACCTGCTGCTGCACGGCTGGGTCGCCGTCTTCGGCGACTCCGCGACGATGCTGAGGATGCCCTCGGCCATCGCCATGGCCGGCGCCGCCGCGTTCGTCGTGCTGACCGCCCGCAAGGCGTTCGACCGCCGCACCGCCCTCTTCGCAGGCCTCCTCTTCGCCCTGCTGCCGTCCGTCACCCGCTATGGCCAGGAGGCCCGCTCCTACGCCTTCGCGGTGCTCGCGGTCACCGCCGCGACCTGGTTGCTGCTGCGGGCGCTGGACCGCTCGGCTCCGGCCCGCTGGGCACCGTACGCCGTCGCGGTGGCGGCGGCCGGGCTGTTCCACATCGTTTCGCTGCTGTTCCTGCTGCCGCACGTCCTGATCGTGCTCCTGCGCTGGTGGCAGGACCGGCGCGGGCGCACCGTCGTCAGCTTCGCGGTGACGGTCGCCGTCGCCCTGGTCCCGGTGGTTCCGCTGGTACTGCTGGGGCAGCGCCAGGTGGGCCGGCAGATCAGCTGGATCAAGACCCCGCACCTGCGCAGCATCGCGGACGTCTGGGACACCCTCTTCGGTTCGCCGCTCGTCGCGCTCGCCCTCGCGGCGCTCGCGCTGCTCCCGCTCGCGTGGACCCGCGGCCGTCGGCCCGCCGTGGAACTCGTGCTCGTCGGCGCGGCCCCGATCGCGGCCGCCTGGGTGGTCTCCCAGGGCAGCACCTCCTACTTCATGGACCGCTACCTGCTCTTCACCATGCCCGCCTGGGTGGTCCTCGCCGCCGCCGGTCTGGCCGCCCTGCGGCCCCGGCCGCTCGGGGTGGCCGGCCTGGCCGCGGTGATCCTCCTCGGCCTCTCCGACCAGCGCCAGATCCGCACGGAGACGGTCAAGAGCGGCCGCGAGGGCGAGGAGGCCGCGCGGATCATCGCCAAGGGCTACCGGCCCGGTGACGGCTTCGTGCCGGTCCGGGGTGGCGACAGCGTGTTCATGGTCGACTTCCAGGTCGCGTACTCCCTGCCGGAGCGGGTGAAGCTGCGCGACGTGTTCGCGCAGCGCTCGGCCGTGGCGAGCGACGACCTGTTCCCGGTGGAGTGCGAGCGGCCCGAGCAGTGCCTCGGTACCACCCAGCGGCTGTGGGTGGTCACCTGGAGCGGTACGCCGAACCCGTACCACAAGCTCCCCAAGGAGCAGGCCGACGCGCTGGAGAAGCACTACAAGCTCGTCGAGAAGACGAAGGTGCACGGCCTCCAGGTCTCCCTGGTGGAGCGCGTCCGCTAGCGGTACCACCCACGGTGCGCGGGCGGGACGGGATGGGCGCGGTTACTTCCCGCAGATCACCTGGTCGCCGCTGACCACGCCGAACTCGCCCTGGTACGGGTCCTGCGCCCGTACCGGCACGACCTTCTTGTAGTCCGCCCCGGCGATCACCACCACCGTCCTGCCCTGGCCCCGTACCGCGCGCAGCTCGCTGCCCGGCAGGGCCGTGGAGACCGTACGGGCGGACCGGTCCCACCGGGGGTCGTACGAGACCACCGTGCGCTTGACGTCGCGGCCGGCGCCGTTGCCCGGGGCGCCGGTGGTGTCGAAGCCGGTGGCGCGCAGCGCCGCGTCGACCCGGCCGCCGAGCCCGTCGATCCGGGAACCGTTCTCCACCTGGACCTTGATCTGCCGCGGGGGCACGTCGACCGGCACCGCCGTGGGCCGGCCGGTCGTCCCGGGCCGGGCGGGGGCCAGCGGGCGGTCCTGGCGCAGGGCTTCGAAGAGCTTGGCGGCCTTCGGCTCGTCCCACTTCACCGTCGAGCCGATGCCCTTGACCGGGTACGAGGGGTTGCCGACCGGGACCGAGGCGAACTCGGAGGAGGAGGGGCTGAAGTCCCGCATGGCCTGCCCCAGCGCCAGCATCTGCTCGGATCCGAAGCCCTTGTCGGCACGGACCGACCCCAGCAGGGTCGAGCTGACCTGCTTGAACTTCACCGGGTTCAGCAGCACCCCGCTCCCGGTGGCCTGCTTGATCAGGGCGGCGACGAACCGCTGCTGGCGCTGCATCCGGCCGAGGTCGGAGGCCCCGTCGACGTGGCGGGAACGCACGTACTGCAGGGCCTGGCCGCCGCTGAGCCGGTGGGTGCCGGCGGGCAGGTCGAGGCCGCTGTGGCTGTCGCGCATGGTCCTGGTGGTGCAGATCTCCACGCCGCCCATGGCGTCGACGGTCTTCATGAAGCTGGTGAAGTCCACCTCCAGGTAGTGGTCGATCTTCACGCGGGTCATGTTCTCGACGGTGCGCACGGTCAGGTTCGGCCCGCCCTCGGCGTAGGCGGCGTTGAGCTTCACGGGGTGCGCCTTGTGCGGTTTGCCGGTCACCAGGTCCTGGTGGGCGGGGACCTCGGCGTAGCTGTCGCGGGGCAGGCTGATCACGCTCGCCCGCTTCCGGTCGGCGGAGAGGTGCACCAGCATGATCGTGTCGGTGCAGTTGCACGGCGCCCCGCCGAGCCGGTACTCGCGCTTCTCGTCCGCGCTGATCTTCTCGCGGCCGTCGGTGCCGACGAGCAGGAAGTTCAGCCCGTGCCCGGCCTGCGGACGGTTCTTCATGTCCTTGAAGGGGTCCACCCGGTCGATCCCGGTGTCCAGGCCGGTCATGACGGCGTGCCCGATCGCGCCGGAGCCCAGCACCACCACCGACAGCCCGGCCGCGATCCGCAGCCCCCACCGCGGCTTGTCTCCCCGGCGCCGGGCCTGACGGCCGCCGCCCCGCCGCGCACGCTGCGGCTGGGTGGGCCTGGCGGGTCGGGTGGGACGGTGCGGCTGGGGCACGAGGGACACCTCCGCGGGGAACAGCAGGGGAACAGCGGGGAGCAGCCGGGCCGGCCGGCAGACGCTTCAGATCCGTCAGAACAGTAGGCCCATACGATCAGCGTCTGTCCGTACCGCTCGTCCGGCGCGCAACCGGTTCCCCCGTACGCGGTAACGTGACACCGATACCCGACCGTGAAGGACGACATGCCCACCCAGCAGCCCGCAGTCTCGGTGATCATGCCGGTGCTCAACGAGGAGCGCCATCTGCGTGACTCCGTCCGGCACATCCTCGGACAGGAGTACGCAGGCGAGATGGAGGTGGTGATCGCACTCGGGCCGTCCACGGACCGCACCGATGAGATCGCCGCCGAACTCGTACGCGAGACCGCTTCCAGCGAACGCGCGCGCGTCCACACCGTCCCGAACCCCACCGGCCGCACCCCCGCCGCCCTCAACGCCGCGATCAAGGCCTCGCGCCATCCGATCGTCGTCCGCGTCGACGGCCACGGCATGCTCTCGCCGAACTACATCGCCACCGCCGTCCGGCTCCTGGAGGAGACCGGCGCCCAGAACGTCGGCGGCATCATGCACGCCGAGGGCGAGAACGCCTGGGAGGACGCCGTCGCCGCCGCGATGACCTCCAAGGTCGGCGTCGGCAACGCGGCCTTCCACACCGGCGGCCAGGCGGGCCCCGCCGAGACCGTCTACCTCGGCGTCTTCCGCCGCGAGGCGCTGGAGCAGCAGGGCGGCTACAACGAGGAGTTCATCCGCGCCCAGGACTGGGAGCTGAACTTCCGCATCCGCGAGGCCGGCGGGCTCATCTGGTTCTCGCCCGAGCTGAAGGTCCAGTACCGCCCGCGTCCCTCCGTACGGGCGCTGGCCAAGCAGTACAAGGACTACGGCCGTTGGCGGCACGTGGTCGCCCGCTACCACCCGGGCTCGATCAACCTGCGCTACCTGGCCCCGCCCACCGCCGTCTGCGCGATCGCGGCCGGCGTGGTGGCGGGCTTCGCCCTCACCCCGTGGGCCTTCGCGGTCCCGGCCGGCTACCTCGCGGCGATCACCGCCGGGTCCCTCCCGGCGGGCAAGGGCCTCTCGCTGAAGGCCCGGGCACAGATCCCGGTCGCCCTCGCCACCATGCACATGTGCTGGGGCTTCGGCTTCCTGACCAGCCCGCGCGCGCTCGCGGACAAGGTCATCGCCAGCCGCCGCCCGTCGGTGCGCACGGATCCCTCGGAAGTCTGAGCACAGCGGAAGGGGTGACCCGGTCCTCGTGGACCGGGTCACCCCTTCCGCGTGGTGCCCCGCCGCGGCTCAGCTCCAGCGGTACGGCTTGTACACGTCCATGCAGGCCCCGGTGTCCGAGCCGTTGAGGGCGTCCGCCGTGTCCGGCACCGAACCGGCCTCGGGCGGCGCCTGCTGCGGGTAGGCGGCGCCCTCGCGCCAGTCGGCGCCCACGATCAGCGTCATACGGGAGACCGCAGCCGACTGCTGTACCGAGCTCGCCGGGATGCCGAGGGCCGCCGCGACGCTCTGTGCCTCGTCCGCCAGGTCCGCGCCCGGGTAGCGCAGGACGGTGGTCTTCTCGGGGATGAGCGCGCTGTCCGCCTTGGCGGCGGTGAAGCCCTTGGCGACCAGCGCCTCCGTGACCGCGCTCGCGCGCCCGGGCGTCAGCGGCATTTTGCCGGCCGCCGTGCCGTTGACCACGTGTACGGAGATCTTGTCGGGTGCCGTGACCGGCGCCGTGGAGGGCTGTTGGCTCGGCGTGCCCGGCGCGGGGGCCGACGCACCCGGCGTCGCGCCGGGGGAGCCCGCCGGGGCCTGCGGATTGCCGTTCTTGTCGAAGGCCACGTCCTTGCGGACCATCAGCCACAGCTTCTCGGCGTCCGACGGGTGCACGACGAGACGGTCGCTGTCGCGGGGGTCGGGGAGCGTCGGCATCGTCGTCATCGTGATGCGGTTGGTCGGGACGTCCTTGAGCTGCATCGCCAGGTTGTAGAGCTTCTTGACCGTACCGATCTCCTCGGAGACCTCCAGTGCCTTGGTGGCCGCCTCGGCCAGGGCCGTGATCCGGCCGGCGTCGGCGAAGGCGCTCTGGCCCTTGAGCTCGCGCATCATCGAGTTCATGTACATGTGCTGGGCCTGCGCCCGGCCCAGGTCGCTGCTGAAGGCGTGGCGGGTACGCAGCCACTGGAGGGCCTGCTCACCCTTGACCTTGGTGGTGCCGGCCTTGAGCTTGAGTCCGGAGCCGCCGGTGTTGGTGGTGAGCGAGCGGTCCCAGACGTTGTCCTTGACACAGACGTCGACCCCGCCGATCGCGTCGGCCATCTGCACGACCCCGGAGAAGTCGATCATCATCCAGTGGTCGATGTAGACGTTGGTCAGCTTCTCCCAGGTGGCCAGGGTGCAGCCGGGACCCCCGCGCCCGAGGGTTTCGTTGATCATCGCGTGGGTCTTCTTGAACTTCTCGCCGGTCTTCGGGTCCGTGCACTCGGGTATGTCGACCCGGGTGTCCCGGGGAATGCTGACCACGGAGGCGTTCTCCCGGTCGGCCGACACGTGCAGCAGCATCTGCACGTCCGCGAGCGGAGGATTCCCGACGCTGTCGCGGTTGCCGCCGAGCTCCAGGTTCTCCGGCTTGTTCCGGCTGTCGGAGCCGAGGAGCAGGATGTTCAGCGGGCGCTGGCCCTTGGCGTTCGCCTGGGACTTCTCGACACCGCTGTCCCCGCTGAGGCGCTGCCCGCTGCGGATGTTGGCGTCGAGATGGCGGTAGTACAGGTACCCGGCCGCCGAAGTGGCCAGGATCAGGAACGCCAGGACGGACGATGCCCAGAGCAGCACCCGCCGCCGTCTGCGCCGGACCGGACGCCCGCCGCCCCCCGCGGACCGGGAGCCGCCCGAGCCCGCCCTGGGTGGGGGTATCGCGCCGGACGCGCCCGTCCCGCCGCCGGATATGCCATCGGCGGCCCGGTCGGGCGCCCCCTCCCCCCGCACGCTGCTGTGCCTCACGCGTACCCCCCTCAAGATCACTGTTGTCGTATCGTGCCGGTCCTGCCGGCCACCGACCGTCACGCGACGGTCGGTCTGAGCGCGGCGCCGCTCACCGGCGCCCGCCGTCTGAGCTCATGCGCTCACCGCGCGCAGACCGCCTTGTCCGCCTCGATCCGCTGGAGCCCCTCGGGCGCCTGCTGCGGAGTGGACGGTGCGCCGAGCGGCGCCCCCGGCTCCTTGAAGTCGGCGCCCAGCGTCAGCTTCATCGGGGTCTTCGACCCCGCGTCGGCCTCGGCGATCTTCATGGCCGAGGCCGACAGCCCCATCATGTCCGCCAGCGCCCGGGCCTGGGCGGCCTGGTCGGGAGCGTATTCGAGCTGGGTACTGCCGAGCTTCACGGGGGCGTTGCCGTGGTTGTCGGCCCGGTACACGCCCTTGCTGTTCCGCAGCCAGGCCATGGTGGTGGACGCCGACCCCGAAGGGCCGCCGCCGTTGTAGACGTTCACCCGGATGTCTCCGGCGAGTGCGCGCTCGCCCTGGAGCAGCGCGTCCTGCTTGTTCTTCGCCTCGGTGTCGGCCGCCTGCTTCGCGGCCGCCTCCTTCTTCTCGACCTCCGTGAGCGAGACGTCCCCACGGATCATCTCCAACAGCGGCTCGGCCTGGGAAGGGTTGACCACGACGGTCGCCTTACGGTTCGGCGGCTCGTCGGGATTGTCGAGCACCGGCAAGGTCGTGAAGGTCACGTTCTTGAGGTCGATGTTCTTCAACTCACCCGCGAGATCGGTGAGCTTGCCGATGGACCCCAGCCCCTGGTCCACGGTCAGCGACTTGGTGGCCGCCTCCGCGAGCGAGAAGAACTTCTTCGGACTGGTCAGCGTCTGCTTGGACTTCATCTCGCGCATCATCGCGCCCAGGAACTGCTGCTGGGTCTTGATCCGGTCGAGGTCGCTCTCGTTGCCGAAGGCGTGCCGGGTCCGTACGAAGGCCAGCGCCTGCTCGCCCTGGAGCCGGTGCTCACCCGCCTTCAGGTCGAGCTTGGAGGCCGTGTCCTTGACGTCCCGCTCCACACAGACGGGCACCCCGCCGACCGCCGTGCTCAGGCTCTTCACCGCGTTGAAGTCGACCATCATGAAGTTGTCGACCTCGATCCCGGTGAGCTCCTTGACCGTCCGCATCGTGCAGCCCGGGTCGCGGCCTTCCTGGCCCAGGCTGTTGTTGAAGCGGGTGCCCTTGGTGGCGGGGATGTCCTTCACCGAACCGTCCACCTTCGTCGGACAGACCGGGATGTCGGTGATCAGGTCGCGCGGGATGGACAGCGCGGTGGCGTTGGACCGGTCCTTGGCCACGTGGAAGAGGATCGTGGTGTCGGCGTGACCGACGCTCTCCTTGTCCCCGTACCCCTCGTTGCCCTTGCCGCTGCGCTTGTCGGTGCCGATGACCAGGATGTTGATCGCCTGGTCCTTCTTGAAGCTGCCCGAGTGCCCGGTGTCGATGACGTTGAGGTTGTCGTTCAGGTGCTCGAAGTAGAGGTACGTCCCCAGCGAGCCGCCGACCAGCAGGAACGCCAGGGTTCCGCCGGTGACGAGCAGGGCCTTCCGGCGGCGCCGGTTGCCGCCACCGCCCTTGCGGGAGCGGCCGCCCCGACGGCCTCCGGGCGGGCCGTCGCCGCGGCGGGGCCTCGGTACCGCGGGCGACGGCGTGACGGGTGCGGGGGGAGCCGCAGAGGATCTGCGGGATCTGCGGGGGGAGGCGACGGAAGGCTGCTGCGCAGCGGAATGATCCAGTCGCAGTTCGTAGTTGCCAGTGCGGGAATTGAGGACCCACTGGTCTGCGGGGTCGATCTTGTCTGCCCGCCCACGGCTTTGCGCATCCACGGTTGCTCGAATCCTCCGTCGGTGCCTCACGACGCGCCTCCCCCCAGGCGCGCGGTCAACGATCCGGCTGCTGGTGCAGGGCCTCTTTGCCGACCGTGCACCGGATCGCTCACCTTATCCGGCCAGGTCGGCCGCAAACCATGCTGGTGACAAAATCCACTCACCCCATACCAGGTCAAACCACCCAACCCGTCATGTCGGGTCCCGGCTTTTTGGATTGCTTTACCGGCAGTCGGCCGCGGCCGCCGTGGTTCCGGTGAAAGTCGGGACGGGTGCGGGGCCGACATCGGTTCCGCTTTCGGCGGTCCAGCGGCTCTCGCGTCCAGTCCTCGTCCCTGCGCCCGTCCCGTCCTGTCCGTCCTCGCGCCCGTTCCCCGTCCCGGACTTGGGTGCGGGCGGGGTGATCGTCAGCGGCCGGTCCATCCGCAGCTGCTGGAACAGCCGGGCGGCGTCCGGTTCCACCAGCTCGTCCCGGTTCGGATCGGCGGCGTACGGACGGCGGGGCACCGTCAGGAACTTGACCTGCTCGGCCGGTATGTCCCGTACGCCCCGAACCAGTTCGTACAGTCCGCGCAGCGAGGCCAGCCCCGGGTCCGTCGTCAGTGAGGAGGTCGCCGCGTCCAGCAGCGGATAGAGCCGCGCCGGATTCAGCAGGACCCCGTTGCTCTGCACCTTCTTCACCAGCGAGCCGAGGAACTGCTGCTGGCGCTCCATCCGTTCGGTGTCGCTGCCGTTGCCCAGGCTGTGGCGGGCGCGCACGAAGCCGAGGGCCTGCTCGCCCCGGAGCAGCTGGCGGCCCGCCGGGAGCTTCAGCCGCGCCTCGGTGTCGTCCACCGGGCGCTTGAGGCAGATCTCCACCCCGCCGATGGCGTCGACCATCCGCTTGAACCCGCCGAAGTCCAGCACCATGTGGTGATCGATCCGGATCCCGGTGAGCTTCTCCACCGTACGGATCGTGCAGGCGGCCCCACCCCACTGGAAGGCCCAGTTGAACTGGGCGAACCGCTCCCCGGTGCGCGACCCGTCCGCCTTGAGGCAGCTCGGGACGTCCGTCATCAGGTCCCGGGGTATCGAGACGGCCGTCGCGCTCTTCCGGTCCGCGGGCAGGTGCAGCAGGATCGTGGTGTCCGACCGCTGGCTGCCGCTGCCGCCGCGGTCCTCGCCGTACCGGGCGTTCTCGGTGCCGGAGCGCGAGTCCGAGCCGATCAGCAGGAGGTTCTGGGCGCCGACGGCGAAGTGCCCCGGACGCTCGCGCTCGTAGCGCTCCAGCTCGGCGGCGGCCGAGGTGTCCGAGGTGATGTTGCCGTCGAGCTTGGTGTAGAGCCACCAGCCCCCGGTCGCTCCGAAGAGCAGCAGCAGGACCATCCCGAGCCCGATCCAGCGCAGCAGTCGGCGCCTGCGGCCGCGCGGAGGCCCAGGGGGTGGCTTGCCGGGTATGCCCGCGCTGTCCGTCACTCGCGTTCCCTCCCCTCGGCGCTCGGGAACGGCCGTACGGGTGGGCACGGCCTGAGCCGATCGTGCCCCCGGGCGGCCCGAGCGGCCCGGGGGCAGGGGCGTGTAAAGGGCCATTCGGGTGACAGATCGCCCGTTATCGCCGTTAGACGGTGTGGGTGACGCGCTCGCTCTCGACCCGCTGGGCCAGGGCCGCCCGCGACAACTGGTCGAGATGGCGGCACAGGACCACGGAGCCGCCCGCCGCCAGGGCGGCGAAGAGCCCGGCCGAGAGCCCCTCCCAGGTCTCGTAGCCCAGCCCCGACAGCACCCGCGAGCCCTCGCCGAGACCCCGCTTCGCCGCGTCCTCACGGGCCCGCTCGACCAGCGCCGCGTACGAGAGCTCCTCGCCGCCGACCACCAGGCCGGGGCCGTCGGCGTCGACCGGGACGAAGGGCGCGAACCGGTCACCCTGCCCCGGCACCTCCACCGCGTAGTCCGCGAACCCGGCCGGCGGCTGCGGGAACCGCCCGCCCAGGGGGCGCAGCGCGAGGGCGACCCGCTCGCCGGAGCAGCGCAGGGCCGCCTCCAGGGTGTCCGGCCCGCTGACGACCAGGTCCGCGCCGGCCGGATCCCCGCCCACCTCGGCGACGACGCCGACGGAGGCGCACGCGAGCAGCCACACCGCGCTCTGCCAGTGCGCGGGGAGCAGCAGCGCGAGCCGGTCGCCCGGTTCCGCGCCCAGGTCGCCCTGGAGCAGATTGGCGGTCTTGGCCACCCAATTGGCGAAGGTGGCGACGGACAATTCGACGCGCTCGCCGGTGGCGTCGTCGTAGAAGGTGACGAGCGGGCGGCCCGGATCGGCGGCGAGCGCGGATCGCAGCAGGTCGGCAGGGGTGCGGTCAGTGGCGTTCACCCGCCACAGGGTACGCGGGCCCTTCCCCCGTACGGAGGGCGTGGGCTCGGCCGTCCGGGGGAAGGGCGTCCGCCGCCCACCGGACGGATCGTCAGTTCTCCGATGGCGCTTCGTGGTGGGACTCCCCAGCATCCATTGCATGCGTGGATTCCTTCCTTCCTCGATCGGCGTCGCGACGGCTGCCGCACTGGCCCTGCCGCTCGCGCTGCCTGCTCCCGCCCTGGCCACTTCGACCCGGGCGACCGCGTCCATGGACGCGGCCGCCCCCGTGACCCCCGCCGGGTCGACCCAGTCCCTGCCGCTCATCCCGCTGGGACCGTCGGCCGGCCGGGTCCCCGGCGTCCCGGGCATGAGCGCCTCGCCGGGCGTGGCGGAGACACGGGGGCTGGCCGCGCGGGAGGTCAAGACGTTCTCACTGGTCGGCGTCGTCTGGGACGACGCGAGCACCGAGCTGTTCGGCCACGTCCAGGTCCGCACCCGCTCCACGGAGACGGCGACCTGGTCCGACTGGCAGGACGTCGAGACCCACAACAGCGAACACGCCGCCGACCCCGACGCGGCGGAACGCGGCTCGGGACGCGTCCGCGGCAGCACCGCCCCGCTGTGGGTCGGCGCGTCCGATGCCGTCGAGGTCCGCGTCCAGGCCGAAGCGGGCGGTCCGAACACCCGCGCCGCGAGCCGCCGCCTTCCCTCGGGCATGCGCATCGAACTCGTCGACCCGGGATCGGCCCAGCCCGCCCCGCCGGGCGACGGCAAGAACAGCGGCCCGGGGGGCGACGACAAGGGCGACGCGGTGGCCGGAGTGCCCGGCATGACGATGGAGATGGCGGAAGCCTCCTCCGCCAACGTCCCGCTCGCCCCGCTGGGCGCCAACGAGATCTCCGAGCTCAACAAGGCCGACTCGACCGCCGACGCGATCCTCGCCGGCGACGGCACCCTCAGCCAGGCCGCCGCCCCCTACATCGGCCCGCGCCCGCGCATCGTCACCCGAAAGGGGTGGGGCGCGGACGAGAGCCTGCGCGAGAAGGGCCTCGTCTTCACCAAGACCGTCAAGGCGGCCTTCGTCCACCACAGCGCCTCCGGCAACAACTACGCCTGCGAGGACGCCCCGGCGGTGCTGCGCAGCCTGTACCGCTACCACGTCGTCAGCAGCGGCTGGCGCGACCTCGGCTACAACTTCGCCGTCGACAAGTGCGGAACGGTCTACGAAGGCCGGGCGGGCGGCGTGGCGAAGGCCGTGCTCGGCGCGCACACCATGGGGTTCAACACGGACAGCATGGGCATCGCGGTGATCGGCTCGTACTCCTCGACGCCCCCGCCGGCGGCCGCCGTGAGCGCGGTGGCCCGCCTCACGGCCTGGAAGCTCGGCCTCTTCGGCGCGAACCCGCGCGGGAAGACCACCCTGAAGTCGGGCGGCGGCAACCTGTACGCGAAGGGCCGCAACGTCCGCCTGAACGTCATCTCGGGCCACCGCGACGGCTTCGCGACGGAATGCCCCGGCCGCCAACTCTACGACCAACTCCCCCCGACCCGCACGACGTCAGCCAAACTCCAGGGCCGCCCGTAGCCTCCGGCGGTCCGGGGAGTTGCCCGCACCGCTGCCCTGACCGGCCGCCAAACCCAGCCCCGCCGGCGTTTGAGGCGCGGAGCCCCAGGTCTTGAAGCCGCGCCGGAGGCGGGAACGGAGGAAGGGCGGGGCGGGGAGAAGCCCCGCGCAGCGGCACCCGCCCCCGAACCCCGGCGGGCTACGCTCAACGCATGGCCGGCCGCTTCGACCCCCTCACCCGCACCGCCCCCACCGGCATGCCCGCGGGCGCCGGCAAGATCGACGGCCCCGTCGACATCGCCCTGACCCTCGGCCCCCTCAGACGCGGCCCGGCCGACCCCACCTTCCGCACCACCCCCGACGGCTCGGTCTGGCGCGCCAGCCGGACCCCCGACGGCCCCGCCACCCTCCGGGTGACCCCGCACGGCGACGCCGAGGCGTGGGGCCCCGGCGCCGACTGGGCCCTCGGGCAGCTGCCCGCCCTGCTGGGCGCGGGGGACGACCCCGCCGCGTTCGTCCCCCGCCACCGGCTCGTGCACGCCAGTCACCGCCGCCGCCCGGGTCTGCGCCTCACCCGCTCCGGGCTGGTGCTGGAGTCCCTGATCCCGTCCGTGCTGGAGCAGAAGGTCACGACCGACGAGGCCTACCGCGCCTGGCGCCGCCTGGTCCGCCAGTACGGGGAGCCCGCGCCGGGTCCGCAGGACCTGTACGTCATGCCCACGGCCCGCGCCTGGGCGCTGATCCCGTCCTGGGACTGGCACAAGGCCGGGGTCGACGCCAAGCGGTCCGCGACCATCGTGCGCGCCGCCCGGGTGGCCGCCCGGCTGGAGGAGGCCGCCGCGATGGACCTGCCGGAGGCCGCCGCGCGCCTGGAGGCCGTTCCGGGCATCGGCCCCTGGACGTCCGCCGAGACGCTCCAGCGCAGCAACGGCGCCGCCGACGCCGTGACCACGGGCGACCTGCATCTGCCGCGGATCGTGGGCTACGCCCTCGCGGGCAACCGGGACGCCGACGACGCCGAGATGCTGGAGCTCCTCGCCCCGTACGCGGGCCAGCGCCACCGCGCCGCCCGCCTGATCCTCCTCGCGGGCCGCGTCCCGCCCCGCCGCACCCCGAAGATGCCCCGTACGGACATCGGCCTTCTCTGAACCTCTGAACCTCTGAACCTCTGAACCTCTGAAACGACTACCGGACCTCGATGAAGTCCTCCGCCGCCCGCCCCGCCCGTTCCACGGGAGCCGCGGCCGCGTGGCCCACCGCCACCGCTCCCATCGGGTCCCAGTGGTCCGGCAGCGCGAGCACCTTGCGGACCACGTCCCGGCAGAACATCGTCGAGGACACCCACGCCGAGCCCAGCCGCTCACCGGCCAGCGCGACCAGGAAGTTCTGCACGCCGGCGCCCATGGCGACGACGAACATCTCCCGCTCGGCCGCGTCCCGCCGGGCGTGCCCGTAGTCGTGCGCGCCGTCCGTCACCATGCACGGCACCACCAGGCAGGGGGCGCCGCGCAGCACGTCCCCGCGGCGTACCCGCTTCGCGATGGACTCCTCGGACTTGCCGTCGCGCCGCAGGTCCGCGATCCACGCGTCCCGCATCGCGTCCAGCAGGTCCCGGCGGGCCGCCGCCGATTCGAGCAGGACGAACCGCCACGGCGTGGTGTGGTGCGGCGCCGGGGCCGTCACCGCCGCCGCCACGGCCCGCCGCAGCGCGCCCGGGTCCACCGGCTCGTCCGTGAAGGCCCGTACCGTCCGGCGCTGCGTCACGGCTTCCCGTACCGCCTCGGAGGTGCCCAGGCGGAACATGTCGTCGGCCGGTGAGCGCACCAGGTCCCGGGCGGTCGAGCCCTCCGCGCGTACGTGTCCCAGTCCCCGCACGACGGCCACCGGCAGCCCGGCGGCCTTGCCCTTGACGAGGTCCCCGGCGGCGGCCAGTTCGTCGGCGGTCGCGACGACCGTCGCGCTCAGCGGGTTCCCGTGCGCGTCCACGCCGCCGCGCAGGTCGTCCAGCACCCGTACGCCGGCCGCGCCGATCGCCACGTCCGTCAGCCCGGAGCGCCAGGGCCGTCCGAAGGTGTCGGTGACGATCACTCCCACGTCCACGGACAGGGCTTGCCGCAGGCCCCGCCGGATCGCCGCCGCCGAGGCGTCGGGGTCCTCGGGCAGGAGCAGTACGGTGCCGGGCTCGGTGTTCGAGGCGTCCACGCCCGCCGCCGCCATGACCAGGCCCCGGCGGTTCTCGACGATGCGCAGGGTGCCCCGGCGCGCGACCACCCGTACGGTCTCGGCGTCGATGGCGTCCTCGCGGGAGTCGGCGCGGACGATCCGGCCCTCCGCCTTCGAGACGATCTTCGAGGTCACGAGCAGGACGTCTCCGTCGCGCAGGTCGGGCGCGGCGGCCGCGATCAGCCCGGCCAGGTCGTCACCCGGCCGGACCTCCGGGATCCCGCCGATCGCCCGTACCTCGTACGAGGGCACGTGCTCGCCGGTCACCGGGCGGACTCCGCCAG
The DNA here is from genome assembly GCF_053591315.1 of Streptomyces sp. NPDC003042. NCBI lineage: Bacteria > Bacillati > Actinomycetota > Actinomycetes > Kitasatosporales > Streptomycetaceae > Streptomyces > Streptomyces sp. NPDC003042. Next base: position 14,644 of record NZ_JBSFTP010000020.1, on the reverse strand, counting down.
CTCCAGGGCGGCCCGCGCCATCGCGGTGGTCGCGGCGAGGTCGGTCATCATCAGCGGCACCGCACGGCAGGTGATCCCGGCGGCCTCCACCTCGGCGACGGTGTCCGCGTCGGCCGTGTCCACGAGCCAGCCGTCGAGCAGCCCGGTCCCGTAGTGCAGGGCGACGGCGGCGGCGGTGGACTCGACGCCGACGGCGGCCAGCACCTTGTCGGCCATCCCGCGCACGGGCGCGCCCCCGACGATGGGGGAGAGGCCGACCACGGGCGCCCCGGCGGCGGCCACGGCCTCGCGGATGCCGGGCACGGCGAGGATGGTCCCGATCGACACGACCGGGTTCGACGGCGGGAAGACGATCACATCGGCGGCCGCGATGGCCTCCAGTACGCCCGGTGCGGGCTTGGCCTGCTCGGCCCCGACGGGGACGACGGCCTCCGCGTCCACGGCGGCGCGCATCCGGACCCAGTACTCCTGGAAGTGGACGACCTTGCGCTCGCCGGAGGCGGGGTCAGTGATCGCGACGTGGGTCTCGACCCGGTCGTCGGACATGGGCAGCAGCCGGACGCCGGGCTGCCAGCGGTCGCAGAGGGCCTCGGTGACCGCGCTGAGCGGGAAGCCCGCGCCGAGCATCTGCGTACGGACGATGTGGGTCGCGAAATCGCGGTCGCCGAGGCCGAACCAGGTGGGTCCGACCCCGTACGCCGCGAGTTCCTCCTTGACGGTGAAGGTCTCGTCGGCACGGCCCCAGCCCTGGTCCTCGTTGATGCCACCGCCGAGGGTGTACATCACCGTGTCCAGATCGGGGCACACCTTGAGCCCGAACAGGTGAATGTCGTCACCGGTGTTGCCGATGACCGTGATGTCCGCCTCGGGGACCGCCGACTTGAGTCCGCGGAGGAAACGGGCGCCGCCGATACCGCCGGCCAGAACAACAATGCGCATGCGTCGCAGTCTGTCAGGCCGGTACGTGCTCCTCGCGAGCCGGGGAGCAGCTGTGCATCGGCATTTCGGTCAGACCGGGGAAGTACACGTGCAGGCTGACCGCGCCGTCGAGGGTGTCGTTGAGGACCTCGTGGGCGTAGCCGGGGCCGAAGACGCGCTGGGAGCCCGCGCCCAGGGTGAGCGGGCCGCGTGCGCGGTGCTCGGTGAGCGTGCCGTCCAGGACGGTCATGACGCCGCAGGAGGCGCCGTGGTCGTGGGGGCCGCTGCCCTGGCCGGGGACCCAACTGAGCAGCCAGACCTCGTAGCCGGGGCCGGTGCGCAGGCGGTGGTACCAGCGGGTGGTGGCGTCGTAGCGGACCAGGTGCTCCCAGCTCGCGCGGTCGTCGGCGATCGACCGGGCGAGGCCGGCGAACTCGGCGACGGTGGCCGGGTGCTCGCGGGCGGGCTGGAGGAGGTGCTGGACGGCGAGGATGTCCCCGCCGATCTGGAGGTCGCTCTCGACGACGGCCGGGGCGACGGCCGGGGCGGGGACGGCCGGGGCGGCGACGGGGGTGCGGGGGGCTGCGTGCGAGCTGTTCATCGTGGGGGAGTCCTCGACGGATGTCAGTCGTGCCGGGCGGTTGCGGTGGGGTAGCCGGTGCTCAGACGGAGCCGTGGCTCCGGAGGCATCAACAGCTACAACAGCAACAGCGAACCTGGGCAGCGCTCAGGAACCCACGAATGGGGGTCCGGGTGGCGACTGCGGGCGCTGACATGCAGACAAGGAGACCGGGCGAGGGGCTGCACTGTCAACCCAATGTCGGGTTCGGGCGAAAAGTTTCACCTCATCCGGTTACTGCGCGCGGAGAAAGGTTTGTGCAGTCTCCGTCAGGGGATGTGCCGCTCCACATCGTGCCGACGCCGCCTCAAACCAGTCGGCGCCACTCGTGACCGGAATGTGATCCGCGCCGCATCTTCGGCTGAATCGCATCCCCACCCCCGAGTGACGCGTCGTCTACGGCAGAGAGTGGGGCCTGTGGGGTGTGCGTGGCATGTGTCACGATTTTTGGCCATATCAACACTTTCTGCATACGCTTGGTTCCGCCGAGTGAATAAGGCGCCCAATAGCAGATCTCGGCTTGACTGCGCAGGAGCGTCGCACTTGTAATTTCACTCGTGTCGTTACGTAGCGATCAGTAACGGCAACATCACGGGGACGCACAGACAGAGCGAGGGGCGCACATGACCGAGCTGTTTCAGGAACTGCTGGTCGAGGAAGCGGACGAAGAGCTCGGATGGCAGGAGCGCGCGCTGTGCGCCCAGACCGACCCCGAGTCCTTTTTCCCCGAGAAGGGCGGCTCCACCCGCGAGGCGAAGAAGGTCTGCCTCGCCTGCGAAGTCCGCTCCGAATGCCTTGAGTACGCCCTCGCCAACGACGAGCGATTCGGCATCTGGGGCGGTCTGTCCGAGCGCGAACGCCGTCGGCTGAAAAAGGCAGCGGTCTGAGAGGCCCAGAGCGCTCCCGCCGGGGCGCCCACGCGCTGAACAGCCACAAGGCGTCGTACGACATATCCACCGCACCACCCGCAGAGCATCCAGCAGAGCAAACGGTCCGCCTCCCGCACCTTCCCCGCAGGAGGCGGACCGTCGTCTTGCCAGCCGTTAGTGTGGCCGCTGTCCAGCAGCCTCCGAGGGCACACCACCCCCGGATCCCCGGCCGGAGGGCCCGTACCGCGATGTCCCTGCACAGCAACTCGACGGTCTCCCACCAGGCAGCCGCCACCCCCGAGTTCCCCCGGCACGTCGTCACCGCGGTCCTTGTCGCCCACGACGGAGCCCGCTGGCTGCCCCAGACCCTCGCCGGCCTCCTCGCCCAGGAACGCCCCGCGCAGAACCACGTCGCCGCCGACACCGGCAGCGCCGACCACTCCGCGCGCCTCCTCACCGAGGCCTTCGGCGACGACCGCGTCCTGCACCTCGCCCGCCGCACCGGCTTCGGCGCCGCCGTCGAGGAAGCCGTCCGCACCGCCGGCGTCCTGACCCCCGAGGAACTCCCCTACCTCAAGCGCCCCAGCGGCTGGGACCCCGTCAGCCGCACCTGGCACGACGACGCCTACGACCTCCCCGACCTCCCCCACGGCGAACCCGTCCAGTGGCTCTGGCTGCTCCACGACGACAGCGCCCCCGAACCCGACGCCCTCACCGAACTGCTGCGCGTCGCCGACGAGAACCCCGAAGCCGCCGTCATCGGCGCCAAGCTCCGCGGCTGGTACGACAAGAAGCAGCTCCTGGAAGCCGGCGTCACCATCGCCCGCAGCGGCCGCCGCTGGACCGGCCTCGACCGCCGGGAACAGGACCAGGGCCAGCACGACCAGGTCCGCCGCGTCCTGTCCGTCTCCACCGCCGGCATGCTGCTGCGCCGCGACGTCTACGACGCCCTCGGCGGCTTCGACCGCCGCCTGCCCCTGATGCGCGACGACACCGACCTGTGCTGGCGCGCCCAGTCCGCCGGCCACGAGGTCCTCGTCGCCCCCGACGCCGTCCTGCGCCACGCCGAGGCCTCCGCCCGCGAACGCCGCACCGTCGACTGCGTCGGCCGCTCCGCCGTCAGCCCCCACCGCGTCGACAAGGCCGGCGCCGTCTACACGATGCTGGCCAACTCCTCCGGCCGCGCCCTGCCGTACGTACTCCTGCGCCTCGTCGCCGGCACCCTGCTGCGCACCCTCGCCTACCTCGTCGGCAAGGCCCCCGGCCAGGCCGTCGACGAAATCACCGGCCTGCTCGCCACCCTCCTGCGCCCCGGCCGGATCCTCAGCGCCCGCAGACGCCGCCGTCGGCCCGCCGTCCCCAACGCCGACCTGCGCTTCGCCTTCCCGCCGCCCGGCGCGACCCTGCGCGCCAACGCCGAACAACTCGCCGGATACTTCGGCTCCGACCGCGACACCGACACCGCTCCCGCCGGCCGGCACGGCGGAGCCGTCGAGTCGGGCCCCGGCGGCGACGACGCCGACTACCTGGAGATCGAACAGTTCGGCCGGCTCAAGCGGATCGCCCACAAACCCGCTCCCGTCCTCTTCGGGCTGCTCCTGCTCGTCTCGCTCATCGCCTGCCGCGCCCTCCTCGGCGCCGGCTCCCTCATGGGCGGCGCCCTGCTCCCCGCCCCCGACGGCGGCCTCGACCTGTGGCGCGCCTACACCGGCGACTGGCAGGCCGTCGGCATCGGCTCCACCGCCGAAGCGCCCCCCTACCTCGCGGTCCTCGGCGCCCTCGCCGTCCTGCTGTCCGGCTCCGCCGAGGCCGCCGTGACCCTGCTCCTCGTCTGCTCGGTCCCGCTCGCCGGACTCACCGCCTACTTCGCCTCCCGGCCGCTCGTGGAATCCCGGCTGCTGCGCGCCTGGGCCGCCATCGCCTACGCCGTCCTGCCCGCCGTGACCGGAGCGCTCGCCGGAGGCCGCCTCGGCACCGCCGTCCTCGCCGTGCTGCTGCCGCTCATCGCCCGCTCCGCCGTCGCCGCCTTCGGCCTCGGGGCCGCACCGTCCCACCCCGCCCGGGAGGGCGCCGACCAGCGCGGCACCTGGCGCGCGGTGTGGACGTACACCCTCCTGCTGGCCCTGGCCACCGCCTTCACCCCCGTCGTGTGGCCGCTCGCCGCCGTCCTCGGAGCCGCCGCCCTCCTCGCGCGCCGCGCGCACGCGAAGACGTACGCCCCGCGGCTGCTCGCCACCCTCGCCGTGCCGGTCCTCGTCCTCGCGCCCTGGTCCCTCGGTCTGTTCACCCACCCCGGGCGCTTCCTGCGCGAGGCCGGCCTGCCCTCCGCGGCCGGCTCCGCCACCCCCCTCGACCTGATCGGCCTCAGCCCCGGCGGCCCCGGCACCTTCGGCGGACTGCTGCTGGCCGGCACCGTCCTCGCCGCCCTGGCCGCCCTGCTGCGCGCCGACCGGCGGTTCGCCGTCCGCGCCGCCTGGACCGCCGCCCTGGCCGGCCTGCTCCTCGCCGTCCTGCTCAACCGAACGGGCTGGGCCGGACCCGCCGGCCTCGTCTACGGACTCGCCCTCCTCGCGGCCGCCGTGCTCGGCGCGGACGGCGCCAAGGAGCGGGTCGCCGCCCGCAGCTTCGGCTGGCGCCAGCCGCTCGCCGCCCTCGTCGCGCTCGCCGCCGCCGTCGGACCGCTGCTCGGCGCCGCCGCGTGGATGGCCGCCGGGGCCGACGGACCGCTGGGACGGCGAGACCCCGTCCAGGTCCCGGCCTTCGTCGCGGACCAGTCCGACGACAGCAACCGCACCCGCACCCTCGTCCTCGGCGGCGACTCGCCCGCCACCGTCTCCTACACCCTGGTCCGCGGCTCCGGCGTACGCCTCGGCGACGCCGAACTCCTCGCCCACACCGGCAGCGAGCCCGGCCTCGACAAGACGGTCGCCAGCCTGGTCTCCGGCTCCGGGGCCAACCAGTCCGAGCAGCTCGCCGCGTTCGCCGTCCGCTACGTGATGATCCCGCCCGGCGGCCCCCGCCCGATGCGCCAGACCCTGGACGGCACCCCCGGCCTCAAGCAGCACCACCAGGAGGACGGCACCGCCGTCTGGGAGGTCCAGCGCCTGCCCGCCCGCGTGGCCATCGTCCCCGGCGCGCCGGGACAGGCCCCGATCGCCGTCGACGCGGGCCCCGTCGAGGCCCACGCCAAGATCCCGGCGGGCGAAGAGGGCCGCACCCTGCGCGTCGCCGACCGGGCCGACCCCGGCTGGCGCGCCACCCTCGACGGCAAGCCGCTCACCCCCACCACCCTGGACGGCTGGGCGCAGGGCTTCGAACTGCCCGAGGAGGGCGGGCGCCTCGACCTCGTCCACCAGGACTCGCTGACCCGCGACGCCTGGCACTGGGCGCAGGGACTGCTCGCCCTGGTGCTGCTCGTGATGGCCCTGCCGGGCCGCCGCGCCCGGCTCGACGACGATCTCCCCGAGGAGGAGGCCGCGGCCTCCTCCGGGGACCAGCCGGGCGAGCCCGGACCGGGCGACGCCGGCCAGGGCCGCCGCGCCCGCAGGCTGCGCGCCGAGACCGCGCCCGAGCCGGCACCGGCCGAGGCGGTCGTCGACCCGTACGCGCAGATCCCGGCGCAGCAGGTGTACGGGGAGGAGGCGTACGCCTACCCGGCGCCCCAGGTGTACGAGCAGCACCAGCAGCCGCCCTACCCGGAGTACGCCGACCCCTACCCGTACCCGCGGCAGCCCCCGTTCCCGCAGCAGCAGCCCTATCCGTACGACCACGAGCAGCAGAGTTACGACGCCTACGGACAGCACGACCCGCGCCGTCCGGACGGGAGCCCCCAGCAGTGAAGCAGCGCGCCCCCCTCTCGCTCGCGGCCGTGACGGTGGCGCTGGCCGCCGTCACCGGCCTGGCCTTCCTCACCGCCCCCGCCGCCGCCCCGGACGCCGACGCGAAGAAGGCGGCCGCCGCCCGGCTGCCGGTGGAGCGGTCGGTGCTGGTGTGCCCGGCGCCCAGTACGTCGGACATCGCCGAGACCACGTACACCTCCCTCACGCCCGGCAAGACCGCCGGCAAGGGCACCGCCCGGCTGGTGACCAAGGACGGCAAGGCGGTCCTGGAGCCGAAGGAGCCCGGCAAGCCGGTCACGGCCACCGCCTCCGGCGCCGAGGCGCCCGCGCTGACGGGCACCGCCGACGGGATCCTGGCCGCCGGCTGGACCGCCCAGCAGACCACCAAAGTCTCGGTCGGCCAGGCGCGGGGCCTGCTCGGAGTGGCCTGCACGGCGCCCGGCACCGACTTCTGGTTCCCCGGCGTCAGTACCGCCAAGGGCCGCCAGGACTACGTCCACCTCACCAACCCGGACGACAGCGTGGCGGAGGTGGCCGTCAAGCTCTACGGCCCGGACGGCCTGGTCAAGCACAAGCCGGGAACCGTCGACACCGTCATCAGCGTCGGCCCCCGCTCCAGCGAGAAGGTGCTGCTGTCGTACCTGGCCCGCGACGCCCAGCTCGCGGACGTCACCGCCCATGTGACGACCATTTCGGGCCGGGTCGGAGCCTCCGTGCAGATCGCCGAGGAGGGGATCGGCGCCGACTGGCTGCCCGCCTCCACCGGCCCGGCGGGATCCCTCGTCCTGCCCGGCATCCCGTCCGACGCCACCTCCGTACGGCTGGTGGCCTTCACCCCCGCCGAGGACGACGCCGACCTCACCCTGCGGCTCGCCGGCCCGACCGGCTCGATCAGCCCGGCCGGCAACGAACAACTGCACGTCAAGGCCGGTATGACGGCGAGCGTGGACCTCAAGGACGTGACGCGCGGCGAGGCGGGCTCGCTCCTGCTGACCCCGGTGGAAGGCAAGAAGGCCGTCCCGGTCGTCGCCGCCCTGCGGGTGGTCCGGGGCACCGGCACGAAGCAGGAGCTGGGCTTCATCCCGGCGAGCGCCCCGGTGGGGGAGCGGGCGACGATCGCGGACAACCGGATCGACGCCAAGGCGACCACACTGGCCCTCACGGCAGCGGGCGGCGCCGACGCGAAGGTCCGCGTCACCGCCTCCCCGGGCACCGAGGGCGGCGAACCGGCGGCCTCGGAGTTCACCGTCAAGGCGGGCACCACCCTCGCGGTGTCCCCGCCACCCGCTCCGGCGGGCGGCAAGGGCGCGTACGCCCTGACGGTGGAGACCCTGTCCGGCGGCCCGGTCCACGCGGCCCGCACCCTGGGCCTGCCGCACGAGGGGATCCCGATGTTCACGGTCCAGGCCTTCTCGGACGACCGCTCGACCGTCTCCGTCCCCAAGGCCGTCGAGGACCCCTCGATCCTGACCCGTTAGTCCTGCCCGTACCGGGGGTCGACCGTTTCGGGTGAGAGGCCGAGCAGCTCCGCCACCTGCTCCACCACGATCTCGTGCACCAACAGGGCTTTTTCGTCCCGCGTCTTGGCGCGGATCTCCACCGGGCGCCGGAACACCACGATCCGCGGCCCGCGTCCGTCGCGTGCCTCCGCCAACCCGCCCAGCGGGACGGCCTCGTCGTTCCAGCCGCTGTCCGGCCCGCCCGGCGGGCCGGGCACGTCCGCGATGACGAACTCCACCTCGGCCAGCTGCGGCCATCGCCGCTCCAGCCGCTCCACGGAATCCCGTACGAGGTCCCCGAACAACTCCGCCCGGCTCGCCGACAGCGGCACCTGAGGCGGCGCCAGGGGGCCGCGCATCCCCCGCCCGTGGCGGTCGCGCCGCCGCGTCCGGGGCTCCTGCGGGGTCTCGGCGCCGGTGGTGTTCCCGGAGCTCTGGGCGGGTGTGGGGCGGGGGGGAAGCGGGCTGTCCGTCACCTTCGCAGGGTAGCTCTCACCGCCCGGTGCCCGGCAGGGCCTCGATCCGGTCACGACCTGGTGTCGCACCGGTGTCACACCTTGAACGATCCGGCCAAGGTTGGGCACCGTTCCGGACTCGGCCGCCCCCGCCGCCAACCGCCGGGGAGTACGACACGGGGGAGTGACCAGCGGGAGAGTCGTCGCGGCCCGGTCAAGAGTGCGGTACCGTCCAACGTCGTGAGCCTTGTACGTCGCTGTTCGCGCACCGCGTGCGGCCGCCCTGCCGTCGCCACACTGACGTACGTCTACGCCGACTCGACCGCAGTTCTCGGCCCGCTCGCCACCTACGCCGAACCCCACTGCTACGACCTGTGCGCCGAGCACTCGGAGCGCCTGACCGCCCCGCGCGGCTGGGACGTCGTACGCCTGTCGGACGGTTCCGGCCCGTCACGCCCCAGCGGCGATGACCTCGAAGCCTTGGCCAACGCCGTGCGTGAGGCCGCCCGTCCGCCCGAGCGCGCCGCCGAGGCCGGCCGGGGCCGCTCCGGGGCGCAGACGACCGGCGAGACGCGTCGCGGACACCTGCGGGTCCTGCGTTCGCCGGACTCCTGACACGCGGATCGTCTGAAAAGCGGCTCTCCGTACAAGGTAGGTTTGCTCCACCGCACAGGACCTTCAGGAGGGCAGGCAGTGGCCGCAGATCTTTCGAACATCGTCAAGGCATACGACGTACGTGGCGTCGTACCCGACGAGTGGGACGAGCCCCTGGCCGTGCTGTTCGGTGCTGCGTTCGTGGAGGTCACCGGCGCCAAGGCGATCGTGGTCGGCCACGACATGCGCCCCTCCTCCCCGGGCCTGTCCGCGGCCTTCGCCCGCGGCGCCGCCGCCCGTGGCGTCGACGTCACCCTCATCGGCCTGTGCTCCACGGACCAGCTCTACTACGCCTCCGGCAAGTTCGACCTGCCCGGTGCGATGTTCACGGCCTCGCACAACCCGGCCCAGTACAACGGCATCAAGCTCTGCCGCGCCGGCGCCGCCCCCGTGGGCCAGGACACCGGCCTCTCCACGATCCGCGAACTCGCCGAGAAGTGGACCGACGAGGGCGCTCCGGCGATCCCCGCCGGTACCGTCCCCGGCACGATCACCGAGCAGGACACCCTGACCGGCTACGCGGAGCACCTCAAGGGCCTGGTCGACCTCACCGCCATCCGCCCGCTCAAGGTCGTCGTCGACGCGGGCAACGGCATGGGCGGCCACACCGTCCCCACCGTCTTCGAGGGCCTCCCGCTGGACCTCGTCCCCATGTACTTCGAGCTGGACGGGACCTTCCCCAACCACGAGGCCAACCCCCTCGACCCGAAGAACATCGTCGACCTCCAGGCCCGGGTGAAGGCCGAAGGCGCCGACCTCGGCCTCGCCTTCGACGGCGACGCCGACCGCTGCTTCGTCGTCGACGAGCGCGGCGAGGGCGTCTCCCCGTCCGCCATCACCGCCCTGGTCGCGGCCCGCGAGCTGGAGCGCAACGGCGGCTCCGGCGTCGTCATCCACAACCTGATCACCTCCTGGTCCGTCCCGGAGGTCGTCAAGGAACACGGCGGCACCCCCGTGCGCACCCGCGTCGGCCACTCCTTCATCAAGGAGGAGATGGCCAAGTCCGGCGCCATCTTCGGCGGCGAGCACTCCGCGCACTACTACTTCAAGGACTTCTGGAACGCGGACACCGGCATGCTGGCCGCGCTCCACGTCCTCGCGGCCCTCGGCGGCCAGGAGGGCACCCTGTCCGACCTGGTCTCCTCCTACGACCGCTACGTCGGCTCCGGCGAGATCAACTCGACCGTCGCCGACCAGGCCGCCCGCACCGCCGAGGTCAAGGCCGTCTACGGCGCCCAGGACGGCGTCACCGTCGACGAGCTCGACGGCCTGACCGTGACCACCGCCGACTGGTGGTTCAACCTGCGCCCCTCCAACACCGAGCCGCTGCTCCGCCTCAACGTCGAGGCCCGCGACCGGCCCACCCTCACCAAGATCCGCGACGAGGTCCTCACCCTCATCCGCGCCTGACCCACCGCGCCGGGCCGCAGTCGCCCCGCGATCCCGGCCCGCAGGCCCAGCCCCCCGCGCTCCGCGCAGTGCCGGCAGGGGGCTACCGCCCCGCCAGCTCCCTCCAGCCCCACAGACCCCTTCCAGCCCCGCCAGGGGGCCCCTCCGAGGGGGTCCCCCCGGACGGAGTCTGGGGGAGGTAGCTGGGGGAGTTCGAGGCGCGGGTCCGGGCGGAGCCCGGTGCCCGGCGCAGCCGGGGGTCCCGGGGCGGAGCCCCGCCACCGGGTCCGGGCCCCGACCCGCGGCACCACCGGCTCCACGAAGCCGCACCGCAGGTGACTCGGCGGTACGCTGACCACGCCCAATCCGCATGCCCGAAGGGAACCGCCCCATGCCGCTCGAAGCCGGCCTCCTGGAGATCCTCGCCTGCCCCGCCTGCCACTCGCCCCTCGAGGACAAGTCGGCGGACGAATCGGCACCCGAGCTGATCTGCACGGGCCAGGACTGCGGCCTCGCGTACCCGGTGCGCGACGGCATCCCGGTCCTCCTCGTGGACGAGGCCCGGCGCCCCGCCTGATCGCCGCTCCGCCCGCAACACCTGCTGAGACCGATTCCACCGCCCTGGGTCCGTCAACACCGCCGGAGGCCGCCATGCTCGACGAGTCACTCCTCGACGCACCGGACGATCTCGCCCGTGCCGACCGCCGCGGGCTGCTCCGCGGCGCCGCCGAGGCGGGGGCCAGAGTCCGCACCGCCGCCCGGCACGCGACCGAGGCGGGTCTCGCCGACCTGCGCCCCGACGGGCGCCCCCGCGCCGTGCTCATCGCGGGTTCCGGCACCGCCGCCACCGGCGTCGCCGACCTCCTCGGCGCCCTCGCCGGGGCCGCCGCCCCGGTCACCCGCCTGCATCCCACCGGCGTCGCGCACGCCGCCGGGGCGCTGCGCTGGGGGCTGCCCGGCTGGGCCGGCCCCGTCGACCTGCTGCTGATCGCCACCACCGACGGCACCGAACCGGGCCTCGCGCTCCTCGCCGAGCAGGCCTACCGGCGCGGCTGCACGGTGGTCGCCGTCGCGCCCGAGCGCTCACCGCTGAGCGAAGCGGTGGACGGCGCGCACGGGGTGCTCGTACCGATGGCGAAGGCTCCGTACCAGGAGTACGACGAGTCCGCCGCGGCCGGGCCCGGCGCCCTCTGGGCCCTGCTGACCCCGCTGCTGGTCCTCCTCGACAAGCTGGGGCTGGTCGTCGCCGCACACGACTCCCTCCAGCGGGTCGCCGACCGGCTCGACCGCACCGCCGAGCGCTGCGGACCCGCCATCGCCACGTACTCCAACCCGGCCAAGACCCTCGCCGCCGAACTCGCCGACTCCCTCCCGCTCATCTGGACCGAGGGCGCCGCCGCGGGCCCGGCCGGCCGCCGCTTCGCCGCCACCCTCGCCGAGCTGGCCGGCCGCCCCGCGCTGGCGGCCGAACTCCCCGAGGCGCTGCCCGCCCACGGCGTCCTGCTCGCCGGGTCCCTCGCCGCCGGAGCCGACCCCGAGGACTTCTTCCGCGACCGCGTCGAGGAGCTCCAGGCCCTGCGCGCCCGTATCGTCCTGCTGCGCGACCGGCCCACCGGCGGCCTCTCCGCCGCCCCGGCGGCGCGCGAACTCGCCCTGAGCCACGACACGGCCGTCAGCGAACTCGAACCGGAGGAGGGCGGAGAGCTGGAGCAGCTCGCCGAACTCCTCGCCGTCACGGACTTCGCCACCGCATATCTGGCGCTGGCCTCCCGCGGACACAGCTGAGGCACACACCCGTGCCCGCCCTCATTCAGATCCAGGAAGACGACGATGGACCGCCTGACGAACACGATCCGCCCCTACGCGTGGGGATCCACCACCGCGATCCCCGCCCTCCTCGGGGTCGAGCCCACGGGTGAGCCCCAGGCCGAGATGTGGATGGGCGCCCACCCGGGTGCCCCCTCCCGTCTCGACCGCGGCGCCGGCGAGACCACCCTCGCGGAGGTCATCGCCGCGGACCCGGTGGCCGAGCTCGGCTCCGCCACCGTCGCCAAGTTCGGCCCCCGCCTGCCCTTCCTCCTCAAGCTGCTCGCCGCCGGCGCCCCGCTCTCCCTCCAGGTCCACCCCGACCTGGCCCAGGCCAAGGAGGGCTTCGAGGACGAGGAGCGCCGGGGCGTCCCGATCGACGCGGGCCACCGCAACTACAAGGACCCCAACCACAAGCCGGAGATGATCTGCGCGCTCACCCCCTTCGACGGGCTGTGCGGATTCCGTTCCCCGCTGGCGGCCGCCGAGCTGCTCGCCGGCCTGGACGTGGACTCCCTCAAGCCGTACGTCGACCTGCTGCACGCGCATCCCGAAGAGGCCGCCCTGCGCGAGGTGCTCACCGCCGTACTGACCGCCGACCGCACGGAGATGGCGCACACCGTCGCCGAGGCCGCGGCCGCCGCCGAGCGCCTGGGCGGCCCGTACGAGCCGTACGCCGCCCTCGTCCACGACTACCCGGGCGACCCCGGGGTGATCGCGGCCATGCTGCTCAACCACGTACGACTCCAGCCCGGCGAGGCCATGTTCCTCGGCGCGGGGGTCCCGCACGCCTACCTCGACGGCCTCGGCGTCGAACTGCTGGCCAACTCCGACAACGTGCTGCGCGCCGGGCTCACCCCCAAGCACGTGGACGTGCCCGAGCTGCTGAAGATCGTGAAGTTCGAGTCGGGCGACCCGGCCGTGCAGCGCCCCGAGGGCGACGGCGAAGAGGTCTACGAGACCCCCATCGACGAATTCCGGCTCTCCCGCTTCCTCCTGGCCCCCGGCGGCGCCCCCCGCGTCCTGCCGGACACCACCCCGCAGATCCTGCTCTGCACCGCGGGCGCTCCGCACATCGGCGAACTGACCCTGGCCCCCGGCGAGTCCGTGTTCGTCCCGGCGGGCGAAAAGGCCGAACTGTCCGGTACCGGCACCGTCTTCCGCGCCACCGTAGTGGTCTGACGTAGCGTCGACCGCACCGGCACCTGCAACAATGTGCGGCCGTAGTCAGTGGCTAGGAAGGGACATCCAGCACCCATGAGCGCGTCGGGCGGTACCAAGGCGATCGTGGCGGCACTCGCCGCCAACCTCGCCATCGCTGTAGCCAAATTCGTGGCGTTCCTCTTCAGCGGATCCTCGTCGATGCTCGCGGAAAGCGTCCACTCGCTCGCGGACTCCGGCAACCAGGGTCTGCTGCTGTTGGGCGGGAAGAAGGCCCAGCGCGAGGCGACCCCCCAACACCCCTTCGGGTACGGGCGGGAACGCTACATCTACGCCTTCCTCGTCTCCATCGTGCTCTTCACCGTCGGTGGCATGTTCGCCATCTACGAGGGCTACGAGAAGATCCACCACCCGCACGAGATCTCGCACTGGTACTGGCCCGTCGGCGTCCTGGTCTTCGCGATCATCGCCGAGTCCTTCTCGTTCCGTACGGCCATCAGGGAGTCGAACGAGATCCGCGGCAACCAGACCTGGGGCCAGTTCATCAAGCGGGCCAAGGCCCCCGAACTCCCGGTCGTGCTGCTTGAGGACCTCGGCGCGCTCGTCGGCCTCGTGCTTGCCCTCGCGGGCGTCAGCATCGCCCTGGTGACCGGCAACGGCGTCTGGGACGGCATCGGCACCCTGTGCATCGGCGTCCTGCTGATCGTCATCGCCGTCGTGCTGGCCCTGGAGACCAAGTCCCTGCTGCTGGGCGAGGCCGCGGACATCGACGAGGTCGAGAAGATCAAGGCCGCTGTCGTCGACGGGGAGAGCGTCACCCGCATCATCCACATGCGGACCCTCCACCTCGGTCCGGAAGAGCTGCTCGTCGCTGCCAAGATCGCCATCCGCCACGAGGACACGGCGGTCGACGTGGCGAACGCCATCAACGCCGCGGAGATCCGCATCCGCGAGGCGGTCCCGATCGCCCGCGTGATCTACCTGGAACCGGACATCTTCGACCCCGAGGCCGCCAAGACCCTCTGACCGGGCCGCAAAGCCCCGGACCGTTCCGCCGGAAGGCCGAAACCGAGCCAGACTCGTCTCCCTGCCGACTGGGGCCCGCTGGGCCGATCGGTGTAGATTCGACCTCAGTGTCAGGCGTCGCTGCTGATGGCGGTCGGGCGGTCCTTTGGACCGGCCGAGGGGAGAGAGGGCCCCCGACGGACTGTGCTCGGTGCACGGGTTCCGCCCGTGCACGGCTCAGCCGTACCCACCCTCTCGAACCATGAGGAGCAGCACCCATGGACTTCAAGGTCGCAGACCTTTCCCTTGCCGCGTTCGGCCGCAAGGAGATCACCCTGGCCGAGCACGAGATGCCGGGCCTGATGTCGATCCGCGAGGAGTACGCGGCGACCCAGCCGCTGGCCGGCGCCCGCATCACCGGCTCCCTGCA